>JANNYL010000416.1:0-23442 GCA_031410075.1 Flavobacteriales bacterium | reverse complement strand
GAGCGTGCAGATCTTTCGGATGCGTGCAGGGTCGTCCGCATCCAACCATACACCGTTCATTTTGTGGATGCGTTCGCCGTGAATGCCGTAGGCGAGCAACAGGTCGATCATCACCTGCTCCAGTTGGTGGATGTACCCTACCAAACTGTGGCCGTGATGCTCAAGGTCGAAAATGCCCGAACACAGCAATTGGCCCGGCCCATGGAAACTGATGTCGCCACCGCGACCGGTTCGGAACAACGTGATCCCAAGATCGCTCAACTCTTCTGGTGAACGGAGCAAGAATTCCGTGCTGCCTTCTTCGCCCGTGGTGATCGTGGGCGCTACTTCGCACAACACAACATGGTCCTGGGTCGGGATCTTCGCTTCATCCGATAGGTCATGGTTCGCCGTTTTCCGGTCGAGCATTTCCCGGTACAGGCGCATGTTCAACTCATAGGCGGTCACATGGTCTGTGAGGCCAAGGTCGTGGAGGTGGACTGTGCGCATCTGGTCGATCGCAAAGGAACGCGTCCTTCCGCTCAGGTCCGTACAACGCTTGGAAAACGTCTTCCCAAAGGACTACTTCATCTCCGCCAACGCGCTCTTCAGGTGGTTGATCACCGCGATCTCGCTGGCATCAACTCCTTTCTTTTCGCTCAAGTACCAGCTTACCCAGTCACCCAGATTGATCAGGTACAGTTGACGAGCGATCGCCGTGTCGCCCTTGCTCCAAACATCGAGGATGTGGGGCGTGTACTTCTCAAAAACGGTTTTGTTGATCTCCATGCGCACTTGGCTGCGCTCGTGGTCGGTCTTGTGGCGGAAGATCACTACCGCCATGTTCTTGTCGCCGCCGGCCCAACCCACCAATTCGTTGTGGTTCATTTCCGGAATGGCATGGTGCCAGCACAACTCCTTGCTGTTCTCGTTCAATTGCTGACGGAAGCGTATGCATACGGCCTCAGTGGCCGCTTCGCTGTATATGATCACGCGCTTCTGGAAGATCGCGTCGGTGATCCTTTTCGCTTCGGCTTGTATCTCGGCCTTGTCGCGCTCGAGCATAAGTGCAGCGGTGTTGATCGCGCCTTCGAACCCATCGCCGATGATGCCGAAATGGTGCAACACGAAAAACTGTTGCGTAAGTGAATAAGCGAGCATCGTACGCGGTGGATTGCCACCGGGGATCACGATATGGTCCAAGCCACGCTTCTGCGCGATCTCCAGCATGGTGCCTCCGCTTGTAATGACCACTACGCGTGCTCCTTTCGCCAAGGCCTGCTCCATGGCCGCCAAGGTTTCTTCCGTATTGCCACTATAGCTGCACGCGATCACCAGGCTCTTGTGGTTCACGTAGGCCGGCAGGTAGTAGTTGCTGAAAACCTCCATCGGCACCTTGGATTCCGTGGCCACCAATTGTGCCGCTATCCGCCCACCGATGCCGCTGCCGCCCAAGCCTGTTACGACCACATTGGCATAAGGCCCACCAGGGGCTTTCAATTCGGCTTTGCGACCGATCTCGATCGCTTCTTTCACTTGGCGTGGGAATCCGTCGATGAGATTGTACATGGTGCTTGTTTGAGCGCGGTAAAAGTAATCGGCTGCAACGCGGAACATGCCCCCAGGGTTGCCTTGCTCAGTCGTCACGCGTTGACCTGTGTCTGCGGCAAAGAGGGCACTTGGGTGTTTTGGTCGCATTACTTTTCAGGAACTTGCTTTCAGAAACCAGCATAGCAAGTATGGCTTATGGCGGTTTTACACACCCCCAGCTGGTGAAGTTCCCTTCTCGTTTCTTGTGTTTTAACGTTCACTAACAGCAGCCGGCCCAACAGCTGTTTACGTTCGTTCCGTCAAGTCAATTCTTGACCATCCGCACCATGCGCACCGCATCCACCTTCATCGCCCTCTCATTTATCGCCAGCGCTTCGTTCGCAGCACCTTGCGACCATGTGAAGGGTACTGGCAACGTTGAGAAAAAATCACTCACCGTGCAGTCGTTCCATGGCATTGCGATGGAAGGCTCCATGGATGTGGTGCTTACCCAAGGCCCAACGCAAAGCGTGGTTATCGAAGCCCAGGCGAACATTGCTGCATTGGTAACCACGGAAGTGCGTAACGGCGTTTGGATCATCAGCACCGACAAGAGCTATTCCACCGACAAGGATTTCGTTGTTCGCATCACCGTGCCGGTCATCGATGTCGTTCACCTCGACGGTTCGGGAGATGTTACGAGCGAAGGGGTCTTCGATGTGGGCAAAATGGACCTCAACATCGCTGGCAGTGGGAACATCACACTTGCGTTCAACGCGAGCTCGACACAGGCCGATATCGAAGGCAGCGGCGACATGAAATTGAGCGGTTCGTCGAACAAGGTCAGCATTCAAATTGCCGGAAGCGGCGACGTGAATGCCAAAGAGCTGCGCTCGAACCAAGCTTCTGCTGACATCTCAGGAAGTGGTGACGTTACGCTCTATGCGGCCGAAAGCTTGGAAGCGAGCATTGACGGCAGCGGCGATATCAATTTCCTTGGGCGCCCCGGTCGCGTGAATACCAACGTGAACGGTAGCGGTGAAGTGCGCCAGGTTGGCGTCGGTCCTCGCTGATCAACTGGCGGGTTCCTTGCTCGCGTAGATCCGCTCATGGATCAAGACGCCTTCTTTCTTTCGGAAGACAACGCCCACTTTGGTGCCTTGTGCTCGTAGTAGTTGCCGCGCTTGTTCCTCGCTATCTACCCGGAACAACGTGCGCTTCGCGTACCATCGCACTTGCACTTCGGGGGTAAAGCCGAATGTGAAAACCGTTTCATCCGGCTGGGCTTCATGGGCGATCGTTGATCCGATATCATTGTTCGGCTCATAGCGTCCATGGTCATAGCCCGGCCAGGGATTGATGTGGTAGAAATAGGCCACACCACTTAAGCAAGCGAGCACAAGCCACACCCGTGCTTGTGGTGGTCGCAAATACGCGAGAGAGATTCCGGCCGCACCACAAAGAAGCACGCCGCCCTTCAACGTGCAAAAATCGTGGCCCGCGTACCGGAACAAAAAGAGCCATTCGAACAGCACGGGAAGTCCTGCGACCAGCACGAACGTACCCAGCCAGGGCAAGCGTAAAAAGCTACGCCATCGTGTGAGCCCAATGATCAGGATCACCAATACCACGGGTAAATAACCAATGCGGTAATTGATCACGATCTGCCGGATCTGCCGCCACGGTCCGTTCACCATTCCTGTTGATCCACGCACGGCGAACCTGCCCTTGTAGTAAGCGATCAACGAATCGAGATCGACCACTTGCTGATAGCGCCAAAGTGCAAGGCCAATAGCCAGGCACACCGCTGCCCACGCAACAACAGCTGGTTTGAAACAAGCGCGATCACGCGTTGCCCACCAATGGCGACATGCCAACACCGTCACCGCCATCGCCGCGAACACCCCGGGCCAACTTGTGTACATGGTGAGGAAGGTGGTGGCACACAGCAAGCCCAACGATCGCCACGAGTCGAATTCTCCGCGTTTGAAGATCCGCGCTACGACCACCAAATGCATGACCCAGAAATTCTGCACGAACATGTCGCTCATGTATGCATTCGAATGGAACCAGAGCGGCGCTGGCATGAAGAGGTAAAGCACCGCTGTGAAAAGCGGAGCACGTGAAGCAGGATCGTGCGTGAACAATTCTCTCATCAGCCGATAGAGACAAATGGTCGTTATCAAGTGGAAGAGCATATTGAAAAGCTGCAATCCGAGCACATTCGGTGCAATGCCCAAGCCCGCGAACATCAGATAAGGGAGGTCGTACGCCAGCGGCGGATGCGAGAAGTAATACATCACACCAGCACGCACATTCGGAACTTCAGGCACTTCCTGCGGATACAGATCCGCTGCTCCCGTGAACGAACTTGCCGGACCGCCGTGGAGCGCCTCGAAACCGTTGGCGTGCCAGTTGTTCAGGATCACCAGCACCAAGGCCGTGCAAAATTCGTGGTGTGCCGAAAGTGGTTTGTTCAACAGTGGCACTCGCACAACAACGCTCAACGCGAATGCGATGAGGAGCGCGAGGATTTCCTTGCGGGGCATCGCTGCGAACTTAGCACCTGGTTTCAACGTCCCTTCCAACGCAGAGGCACAGAGGTGCGGAGATGCGCAGAGGCAGGGTTAAAGGAAGATCGGGCGTGCGGAGGATCCAACTCTGCGTCCTGCGCGCCTGTCCTCGCGAGGCTCTGCGAAGCGATGCGTTTGAATTTGAACCTCGCCGTCCACGATCTATTGCAAACAGGTTCTTAGCCATGCCCTTGGAGAGAGGCCTTGCTTCCATGCCTCACTTCCACCGGGATACCGGACACCTCACAAAGTCCCGGATTACTTTGGCTCGCCCCTTGGGGGTGATGATCATCGCATGCACCGGTTCCTGCTTCCGCCACAGCGCACACCCTTTCTCTTCCTGCTGGCAGCAGCCGTGCTAGGGGTGATCGTGCTGCTCCTGAAAGAACCTTCGCCAGAGGACCGATTGCGAAGTGAGTGCGAATCGCTTCAGCAGAAGATCACGGATACCAACGCTGAACTGGATGCCTTGTGTCGCTCCACAACCGCGCTACTGGGGCAAGACAGTACAGAGAATTGGCGGAGCGTTTCGGATGGGTTGGTCTCCCTTGAAAACTCCGGCACCACGCTGTTGGCTCGCTGGAACGGGAACCGATATTGGACCAGTGCACTGCCCTTGGATGAGCGAGTATTGGATACCACCGCTGCGGCCCAAGTGCGCTCTGGCTCATCGGTGTATTCGCATGCGGGGTTGTTGAGCAGGAGTGGTAGCGTACATGCCCTTCGGCTCCTGTGGTACCAACCCCCGTTCGAGAACCGATATCTGCACAAGCACTTCAACCCTCACCTGGGTGTAGCGGAGGGTGTGGAAGCCTCCACGGAACCAGGGCTTGGCCCGGTTGTGCGCGATGCGAAAGGCGCCGTGCTCTTTCGGTTGCAATGGGCTGGTGATCTACCGCCACCGGGTATTTTGTCCAAGTTGAGATCGGTGTTGCTGATAATCTGCTGTGCTCTGCTGCTCGCCTGCTTGTGGATATGGTCATGTGCTTTCGCATCGCGCGAAAATTCCTGGCTGGTGGTTGGTGTGTTAATGGCTGTAGTCACCGCTGTGAGGTGGTGGAGCTTGAGCCATGGCCCCTGGTCTGTGTTCGAAGGGGCCGCTTTGTTCGACCCTGATCTGTTCGCCGCTTCAAGGTTGTTGCCTTCACTGGGCGACCTGCTGATCAATGTGGTGCTCTTGGTATACGTCTGCCTTTTCGTACGGCGCGCTCTGTCCCGTGCGAAAACGCCCGGGGCCCCTTTCGTTTTTCTATTGCTCGGCCTTGGCGTTCTAACGGCATTCGCAGCGTGGATCAATGAGGTGATGATCGCACTCGTTCGCGACAGCCGCATTCCGCTGGACCTGTTCCACGCGCAGAGTCTCGATGGCACAAGCGTTATCGCATTGATCACGATCGCCTTTCTCCTTTTCTCGTGGCTCTTGCTGGCGGATGCTCTTGTGCGGTGGGTCGCACTGCGCGTAACTGCACGTGTTCTGGGCGTTGTTGCCGTTGCCTTTTTCGGTGGCCTTCATACGCTCTATCACTTTCTGGGCAGCTACGATTCGGTGCTCATCCTTTGGCCGCTTCCCGTGTTGGTGGCTCTTGTGCTCTTGCGCCGAGGCGGGTCGCGTTTCGGGTATGCGCTGTTGTTGGTTGCAAGCCTTGCACTGCTCACCGTTCATGTGCTGAACCGGCAGACGTTCAAACGCATGGAAGGAGACCGGATAACACTTGCCGAAACAGCGGGAACACGAGAGGACCCCATGATCGAATGGCTTTTCAGTGAGGCGCGAAATGCTATTCTGAACGACAAGGACGCTGGTACATTTTGGAGCGACTCCATCGCCATGGCTGCGTCGGAACTGGACGCTCGCATTCGCCTGCGCTTTTTCCAAAGCACGTGGAACAACTATGATGTTCGGTTGCATCTGTTCGACAGGGCCGGCCGCTTGCGCGGAAGCACCGCTACTGAAGCTCCACCAACCCTTACCGAACTGAGAACCCGCTTCGAGCAGGGTGTTCCTGTGGAGGGTGACGCAGCGTTGCGCAATGTTCACCGCCCCACAGAACCGGCGCTTTATCTCGGTGCCATTGGTCCAACAGAAACGGCCGACCAGGGCCGCTTGATCATTGAGGTGCTGCCGCGCATTCTGCCCGAAGGACTCGGCTTCCCTGAGCTTCTTATGGCAGGGGATCGCGCTGTGGATCGCCGCAGCGATCGGTATGTATGGGCTCAGTATGAGCGCGGCGTGCTTGTCGAAGGGTTCGGAGCCCTGGCCTTCCCCACCACATGGAACAGGCCCGTGCCACTATCCGATGAGCTGCTCGAAATGAACGGCTACGAATTGCTTCTCATTGGCGATGTGCGTAAGTCATTGGTTATCGTAGGCTCGGCAATACCATCACCGATCGATCACCTTACCACGTTCTCGTACCTCTTCCTCTTCTTCGCCATTCTTGCTGGCGCGTTCCTGTTGCTCCGCGCGAGCCTCGCTTGGAAAGGCCTGCCACCGTTGGGGGTGGGAGACAAGTTGCGCACGGGCGTCCTGCTTTTCGCCAGTATGGCCATCCTGCTTTTCGCATTTGGCGCTCAACGGTTGCTCAGCGATAACTACGCCGAACGCGTGGCAGAACAGCTCGATGAACGCTCGCGATCAGCGATCGCCGAACTACGCCAACACCTGTACCTCGAGCAAGGGATAGGGCCCGAAATGTTGCGCGACCTGGATCATTGGATCGATAAGGCCAGCGATGTTCTGCTCACCGATATCGCCGTGTACTCGCCTGCCGGAGAATTGATCGCCACTTCGCGCGAACAGGTGTTCAACAACAATTTGCTGGGCACCCGAATGGATCCTGCGGCCTTCGTGGCGATGGCCGTTGACCACACAAGTGTTTTCGCGCACGAGGAGCGCATCGGTGATGCTGCGTTCCAGGCTGCGTACCGGCCGCTTTTGAACGACCGCGGCGAAGTGCTCGCGTATCTGGCCGTTCCGTATTTCGCACGCCAGAGCGAGGTGGACGATAAGCGCACCGCCGGGTATGTGGCCATTGTGAACCTGTTCGTTCTGTTGTTCCTGTTGAGCGTGGGCGCCGCAACGCTCATTGCCACGTGGACCACCAGGCCGCTCTCCCTGTTGAAGCGTGGGCTTGAACGGATACAGCTCGGCGCGCGCAACGAACCACTCCCCTACCAAGGCAACGACGAGCTGGGCGAATTGGTGCGCGTGTACAATCGCAAGGTGAACGAACTGAACGAGAGTGCCGAAAAACTCGCGCGTAGCGAACGCGAAAGTGCGTGGAAGGAAATGGCGAAGCAGGTGGCGCACGAGATCAAAAACCCACTCACCCCGATGAAGCTGGGCATCCAGCATTTCCAACTCACGTGGGATCCACAAGCATCGGACGCGAAAGCCAAACTCGATCGCTTCACGGTGAGCATGGTGGAACAGATCGATGCGCTGAGCCGCGTGGCCAGCGACTTCTCCCGCTTCGCGCAGATGAGCGCAGCGAATGAAACCCTGCTTGATCTGAACGACGTGGCCAAGAGCGCCGTGGCTCTCTTCGCCGGTGAACCGAACGCCGATATCACGCTGCACACATCAACGCCCTTGATGGTGAAAGCGGATCGCGAGCATCTGCTACGTGTGTTCAACAACCTGCTGAAGAACGCGCTGCAGGCGATCCCCGAAGATCGTCGCGGCAAAGTGGACGTCGTGCTCCGCGCCGAGGCCGATCAGGCTGTGATCGAAGTACGCGACAACGGCACAGGCATTCCCGAAGACGTACGCGACCGGATCTTCGAGCCGAGCTTCACTACCAAGACGAGCGGCATGGGCTTGGGGTTAGCCATGGTGAAGCGCATGGTGGAGCAGGCGGAGGGAAAGGTGTGGTTCGAGACTTCGACAGGTAAAGGCACGTCGTTCTTCGTATCGCTCCCGCTCCATTCAAGTTGAGACGTGCGGGAGAACAACACCAGGGCCATCAGGTCTAGGCCCGCGTGCATCCAAGAAATTGCATGCGTTACGGGTGTCCGCAGATGACGCAGATGTCACAGATGGAACCCAAGCGGTCAGCACGCTCCAGGCGCCGCAAGGCGCTATCTGTGACATCTGCGTCATCTGTGGATAGAAGTCGAGGTTCAGGCATGATCCTCGGACCGCGTAACAAGACCCGATAGCCCTGAGAACAACACCCACACAAGCGTCGCCCTCCATCAACTTCGCTACTTTCACCAGCAATTGAACTAAGGTCATGGGTCAACGACTGCTTCTACTTTGTGCTGCGTTTTGTTTCGCTGCATACTGCGCTGCTCAGGCACCGGTAATAGAATGGCAGAAAACCTTGGGGGGTAGCGACTATGATAACGCCAGATCCTTTGCGACCACCAGCGATGGTGGCTTTGTAGTGGCTGGCTCCACGCGTTCAACGGATGGGGATGTGACCAACAACCATGGGGGTGACGATTATTGGGTGGTGAAGCTGGATCCTGGTGGCAACCCGCAATGGCAGAAAACCTTGGGGGGTAGCGCCTCTGATCGTGCCAGTTCCATCGTGCCCACCAGCGACGGTGGCTATGTTGTGGCTGGCTATACACCGTCAACAGATGGGGATGTGACCAACAACCATGGTAACACGGACTATTGGGTGGTGAAGCTCGATCCTGGTGGCACCCTGCAATGGCAGAGAACCTTGGGGGGTAGCTACTCTGAGTATTCCAATGCCATTGCGCCCACCAGCGATGGTGGCTATGTAGTCGCTGGCTATACGAATTCAACGGATGGGGATGTGACCAACAACCACGGAAATGACGACTATTGGGTGGTGAAGCTGGACCCTGGTGGCAACCTGCAATGGCAGAAAACCTTGGGGGGTAGCGCCGATGATATGGCCAAATCCATTGCGCCCATCAACAATGGTGGCTATGTGGTTTCTGGTACCCTGCTTTCAAGGAATGGGGATGTGACCAACCACCACGGAAATTGCGACTATTGGGTGGTGAAGCTCACACCCGATTTCAACACGATAAGTGGCCAAGTATTCGCCGACCTCAACAGCAATGGCATTTACGACGCTGGTGATGTGCCCTTGCCAAACCACGGCGTTCACTCCATCGATACTACGGCAGTCTCTTGGACCAATGCGAACGCTCATTACAACCTTGTCGTCCTCGATTCGGGCAACGTCTCTGTAGAACCTTCAACCCTGCCCTACTACACCGCAGTACCCGCAACACACACCGCATACTTCAACGGCTTCCAACAAACAGACTCCCTGAACGATTTCGCCTTCCAACCCACCGGCGTGTTCAACGACCTAGCTGTATCCATTGCCCCAGCCACAGCCTTTCGGCCAGGCTTCCCTGCACAATACGTCATCGACTTCCGCAACGTCGGCACCACCGCATTGGCACCCACGGTGGTGTTACACAACGACCTCCAACTCACCTTCGCTTCAGCCTCGGTAGCACCTACTTCCGTCGCCCCCGATTCCATCGCATGGGAGCTACCGGTGTTAGGGCCCTTTGAGCAGGTTAGCCTCATCGTTTACTTCACGGTGAGCCAAGGCGCTGTGTTGGGGTCCACGATCAGCTCGCCCGTCACCATTGCTCCATTGGCCGATGATGCCGACCCTACCAACAATGCAGCGACCTGGGATCTGTTGGTAATAGGATCCTTCGATCCCAACGACAAAGCTGTAAACCGAAACTTCATCTCTCCGGATGAACTCATTTCACCACCGGACCTCGAGTACATCATCCGATTCCAGAACACGGGTACCGATACGGCATTCACCGTGCGTATCGAAGACCATTTATCGGCGAAGCTGCAACGGAACAGCCTTGCGATCGTGGGTTCTTCGCACCCGATGCAAATAGCCTACACTGCATACAACGACTTGCTCACCTTCCAGTTCAACAACATCCTGTTGCCCGACAGCAACACCAATGAGGAAGCAAGCCACGGCTATGTGCATTATCGCATCAAGCCATTGTCCACGCTTGTGTTCGGCGATTCCATCTTGAACCAAGCGAGCATCTTCTTCGATCACAATGCGCCCGTCATCACCAATACAGCGCATACCGTTATCGAGACATCCACTGCGATAGCGCTGGTGAACGCAAGCAACTTCTTCTCGCTCTACCCCAACCCCGCAACCGGTTCGGTGTGGGTGAGCACTCCAACGGCCGTGCGCAACGCGGCACTCACCCTCAGCGATGCACTCGGTCGCAAGCTGTTGAGCACCGCCATGAACGGCACCTCGCAATCCCTCGCCGTCGGTGACTTGCCGCGCGGGATGTATTTGGTGACGCTGTCTTCACAGGAGGGAAGGAGCGCGCAGCGGGTGGTGCTTGAGTGAGCCTACTTTCGCCCAGGCCTTCCGGCATCCATCCGGAAGCGCTCATCGCATGTCCTTCACCAACCTCTTGATCACCGACGATGGCGGCATCCGCACCATCACCATCAACCGCCCCGACCAGCTCAACGCACTGAACCGCGCCACCATCGGCGAACTGGATCAGGCCCTGAACGAAGCCGACAGCGACGGCAGTGTCTGCGTGCTCATCATCACCGGCAGCGGACCGAAAGCTTTCGTCGCGGGAGCGGACATCAAGGAGTTCGCGCACTTCGCGGTGGAAGAAGGCAAGGCATTGGCGGCCGATGGCCAGAAAAAGCTCTTCGACCATGTGGAGTGCATGAACAAGCCGGTGATCGCTGCGGTGAACGGCTTCGCGCTCGGTGGGGGCTTGGAACTGGCGATGAGCTGTCACCTCCGCGTGGCGAGCGACAATGCGCGCATGGGTCTGCCCGAAGTTTCGCTCGGCGTGATCCCCGGCTACGGTGGCACGCAGCGCCTCGCGCGACTGGTCGGAAAGGGCAAGGCGATGGAGATGATCTTCACCGCCGGCATGATCAAAGCCGATGAGGCCTTGCAATGGGGGCTCGTGAACCACGTTGTACCACAAGCCGATTTAATGGCTAAGTGCAACGAACTGGCCGCCGCCATCATGAAGAACAGCCCCACCGCACTCGCCGCCGCCATCCGCGCGGTGAACGCCGGCTACGAGCCCGGGGTGAACGGCATGCAACGCGAGATCGAGGAGTTCGGCAAATGCTTTGGCACGGCAGACTTCAAAGAGGGCACGAGTGCGTTCATGGAGAAGAGGAAGGCGAATTTCACCGGTCAATAGGTCCAACTCAACGAGGTTTTTCGAATACGATAATGAGTCCACTTCGCCGAGATCTTCTGAAGCCATTCCTCGTCGTCGCATTGTGTTCCTTCAATTGGTTCTGTAGCCAAAGTCCGAATAAGCTTATTGGAGTGTGGGAAAGTGATAAGGCGGGTCAGCTTGTTGTCGGGTGGAAGTTCTTCGACAGCAAAGAGTGTGTCAGGAGAATTATAGGGGATACGGCTCTTTTGCTAGTCAGCAGCACTGGGAGGACAATAACAAATGGCGACCTAAGGACGATTGAATATCCAGGTACCTATGAGATTGAAAACAGTCTCTTGTATGTCACTGACAGCGGAGCCTCACATCCGCGAAGATTCGAGTTTGATTTCCACGGTGACAATGAAGTCCGGATGACGGATGGAAGCGCTTCCACTGTCCTTCACAGAAGCAGTACGGCATTCTTGAAGGGATCTTCACCCGCGAAGCGTTGAGCGTCCTCCGCAAACTCGCCGGGCAAACGGCCATTTATGGGCTGAGTCTCCTATTCACGTTCGCGACGCTCGCTGCTGCCTGCGGGCGAAAGACTTCGCGCGAGCTGCTGATTGGAACTTGGCGAACAATGCCAAGTGGCCCCGACACGGCGCGGTTCTTCGGCGACCGGTTGGTTTGGTACGCCGTGCGTAAAGGATTCACGGACACCTGCCGCTATCGCGTTGAAGGAGACTCGATCTGGATAACGCGCGGCGCGCATTCCCGAGTAGGTGGAACCGATGGTTTCAGCATCGAATTCGATGGTCCGGACAAGTTCAGGCTATTGGATGCCAATAGCATCACGGAGTTCGATTCATGGTTCGAGCGAACAAGTCAATGAGCGTCCTCCGCAAACTCGCCGGGCAAACGGCCATCTACGGGCTAAGTGTTGCATGTATGGTCTTTCTCATTTCCTCTTGTTCAGATTCTCAGGGTCACGACCTCGCCGGACGATGGCGGGCTCGGCTCGTGTATGGTTCGGGTGAGAAGGAACTAGTGTTTCTCGATGATGGCACCTATACGAACACCACTGTTGATTCCACCGGGAGCCATACAAACGACGTGGACAGGGGGGGCTATATCGTAGCTGGAGATTCTCTATTTCTCACGCCGCAAGATGGAAGCACTGTATCGTTTGCACTACAATGGAAGAATGAACATAAGCTTCTGCTTATTCTCGACTCCAGTATGATAGCCCTCGAAAGATATCAGCAGTGAGCACCCTCCGCAAACTCGCCGGGCAAACGGCCATCTATGGGCTGAGCAGCATTGTTGCGCGCTTCCTCAACTTCCTGCTCACCCCGCTGTACACGAGCAAGGGCGTGTTCCCGCCGGCGGAGTTCGGGGTGATGACGTCGCTCTACGCGTGGGCGCCCTTCATCAGCATCGTGCTCACCTTCGGCATGGAGACCGCGTACTTCCGCTTTGCCAGCAAGGCTACCGGCGATGAGAGGACCATTTACGGCACATCATTGATGAGCGTGTCGCTCATTTCGCTGCTGTTCATCCTTGTCGGCGTGCTCTTCGCACAGCCCATCGCGAACGGCATCGGTTTCCCGGAGTTCGCCTCGTCGGTGATGATGCTGGTGGTGATCCTGGGCTTCGATGCGCTCACGGCACTGCCCATGGCCCGCTTGCGCAAGGAGGGGCGCGCGTGGTGGTTCGTTGTGGTGAACGCCAGCAACGTGGTGGTGAACATCGCCTTCAACCTTTTCTTCATCGGCTACTGTATGCGCAAATTCAATGCGGGTGAAAGCACCCCGTTGATCGATGCGGTATATGACCCGCGCATCGGTATCGGTTATGTCTTCCTCGCGAACCTGTTCAGCAGCGGGGTGAAGTTGTTGTTGCTGTTGCCGCAGTGGTGGCCCTCGCGTCTGCGTTTCGACAAAGCCTTGCTGAAGCCCATGCTCGTGTTCGCTATGCCCTTATTGATCGCGGGTTTCGCCGGCATGATCAATGAGACCGCCGATCGCATCCTGTTGAAGCACCTACTGCCGGCGGACACGGCCAACGAGCAGATCGGGATCTACGGTGCTTGCTACAAGCTGGCCATCCTGATCACGCTCTTCATCCAAGCCTTCCGCATGGGTGCCGAGCCCTTCTTCTTCAGCCACGCGAAGGAGAAGAACAGCGCCGAGACCTTCGCCCGCATCATGAACGTGTTCGTGGCCGTGTGCATGAGCGCCTTCCTGTGCGTGATGCTCTTCCTCGACCTGTTCAAGTACTTCATCCCGAACGAAGCCTATTGGCCGGGATTGCGCGTGGTGCCCATCCTGATGCTCGCCAACGTGTTCCTCGGCATCTACTACAACCAGAGCGTATGGTACAAGCTCAGCGACAAGACGCGCGCCGGTGGCACCATCGCGATTATCGGGGCCATCATCACACTCGTGCTTCTGTTCACCTTGATCCCGAGCATGGGGTACATGGGTGCGGCTTGGGCCACCTTCGTCTGCTATGCGAGTATGGCGACGATCAGCTTTGTGTGGGGGCAGAAACACTATCCCGTGCCGTACAATGTTGGGCGCGTGCTCACCTATATGGCGGCGGCGGTTTTCTTGTGGTGGGGATGTGAACAGTTGCCGTTCAACGGCATCCCCGGGTACGGGGTGCGCGCCGCCGCCCTGATCATCTATCTGGCATTCATCTGGAAGAAAGAACGTACCGCTCTACGACCTTTGGCACCATGAACGCGACCACGGTAGGCGGGACGACCATCCGCATCGTCAACAAAAGCCACCACCCCCTTCCATCCTACGCCACCGCCCACAGCGCCGGCATGGACCTCCGTGCCAACTTGGACACCTCCATCACCTTGGCCCCTGGAGAACACGCGCTGATCAAGACCGGCCTCTTTTTGGAACTACCCGAAGGCACCGAAGCCCAAGTGCGCCCTCGTAGCGGCTTGGCCTTCAAACACGGCGTTACCGTGCTCAATTCCCCCGGCACCATCGATGCCGATTACCGCGGCGAAGTAGGCGTCATCCTCATCAACCACGGGCAGCAGCCTTTCGAGGTGAAGGACGGGGAACGCATCGCCCAATTGGTCGTCGCCTGCTACGAACGCGTCACTTTTGCTGAAGTTGCTGACTTGGCATCGTCAGAACGTGGCGAGGGAGGCTTCGGCCATACTGGAAGGAATTAGGCACCTTCGCGGCCAATTACTCACCACAGAGACACAGAGAAAGGTGCGAATGCGCTGATCCCCACCGTGTCTCTGGGGTGAACTTCAAACACGAAATGAAGATCATCGTCCCCATGGCGGGCATGGGCAAGCGGATGCGTCCGCACACCCACACCACCGCCAAGCCCCTGCTGCCCATCGCCGGCAAGCCCATTGTGCAACGCCTTGTGGAAGACCTGGCCGCTGTGGCCGGGGAGCCCGTGGAAGAGGTCGCCTTCGTAACCAATCCGGCCTTCGGTAAAAAGGTGGAAGAAGAGCTCGTCGCCATCGCGAAAGCCGTAGGCGCCAAAGGCACCATTCACTACCAGGAAACAGCCCTCGGCACGGCCCATGCCATCCTCTGCGCCCAAAGCGCTTTGAGCGGCCGGGTTATCGTGGCTTTCGCTGATACGCTCTTCCGCGCACAATTGAAACTGGACAAGGACTGCGACGGTGTGATCTGGGTGAACAAAGTGGAAGACCCCAAGCCTTTCGGCGTGGTGAAGCTGGACGACAAAGGCATCATCACGGAGTTCGTTGAGAAGCCACAGGTTTTCGTGAGCGACCTCGCGATCATCGGCATCTACTACTTCGCCGATGGGGAATACCTGCGCAAGGAGATGCAATTCCTGATCGACAACGACATCAAGGACAAGGGAGAGTACCAGCTCACGAACGCCATGGAGAACATGAAGCGCCAAGGCGCGCGTTTCAAGGCCGGCAGCGTGGACGTGTGGATGGACTGCGGCAACAAGAACGCCATGGTGGACACCAATACCAAGGTGCTCGGTTTCTTGAAGGGGGACAAGACCCTGATCAGTTCAAATATGAAGTCCGAGAACAGCGTGATCATTCCGCCCTGCTTCATCGGCGAGGGGGTGACGATCACGAACAGCATCGTTGGCCCGAACGTTAGCATCGAGAAAGGAGCCACCATTATCGGTAGCGTTGTGAAGAATTCGATCCTCCGAGGCAATACGCGTGTACAGGACTGCGTGATGGACAACAGCATGATCGGCGAGCGCGCTATGGTCACCGGCACGGCCATGGATATCAGTATGTCCGACGATAGCACGATCGGCTGACCTTTGTACTCCATGCGCTATTTCGTCCCACTGCTCTCACTTGCCCTGCTCGCTGCGTGCGGGGCATCCAAGGGCGTTGCTGAAAAACCGCGCGATCACGAAGGTGCCGAAGCCTCGCATCCTTCTACCGGCAAAGACAAGCGTGCGCTGGTGATGCGCCTTTTCATGGAGGCCAATCAAGCCCGGCTGAAGGGAGAGATACCGAAGGCCCTGCAGCTTTTCGAAGCCACGCTGAAGGAGGATCCGTTGAATGCGGCCAGCATGTTCGAGTTGGCCAAGCTTTACAACCAGGCTCAAGCTCCGCTGGAGGCATTGGCTATGGCCAAACGAGCGGTAGCCACCGACAAGGAGAATATCTGGTACCGTTTCCTGCTCGCCGATCTGAGTATGCAAAATCAGGACCTACCAGGAGCCACCAAGGCGTATCAAGAGATCGTGGCCAAGTGGCCCGATCGCTATGAGGTGTACTTCGGCCTGGCCAACACCCTTGCACAACAGAAGAAGATCCCCGAGGCCCGGCAAGTGTTCCGTGATCTGGAGAAGCGCATTGGCAGCAATGAGGAGTTGGTGATGCGCGAATACGACATGCTCGCCAATGCAGGGCAAACAGAAGCCGCTCGCGACCTGCTTAACGATGCCATCAAAAAGCATCCGGAACAAACCCAGTATTACGGCATGCTCGCCGAGGTGTATGAGAGCCTCGGTGACACTGCGAAGGCCCAAGAACTGTACGAAAAAGCGTTGGCCCTCGATCCGGACGACAGTATGACGCGCATAGCATTGGCGCAGTTCTACTACAATTCAGGTCGCCCGGATGAAGGATTCAAGAACCTGAAGGAAGCCTTCGGCGACCCTGATCTGGACATCGATCCGAAAATGCAACTACTGCTCGGCTTCTTCGAAATGAGCGGACACCCCGAAGCCAAAGTTCCCGCCGATCTGGAACAACAAAGCCACGCCCTGATCGAAGAACTGAAAAAGGCGCATCCGCAGAGCGGTAAACCGTACAGCCTCGAAGGTGACTTCTATACGCGGGCCGGAAAATTCACCGAGGCTCGTGATGCCTTTGCCAAAGCCGTCACCTATGAGCAGGACAAGTTCCCGATATGGGCCGCGTTGCTGCAGCTGGATGCACAACTGAACGACTACCCAGCGCTGAACGAGCACGCCACAAAAGCCACGGAGCTCTTCCCGACCCAACCGGAATTCTATTTGTACAAAGGCATTGCTGCGAGCCAGTTGAAAAAGAATGATGAAGCGATCGAAGCGCTCGTTACCGGTCGCGATCTGGTGGTTGACAACAAGCCGCTCGAAGGCAATTTCTGGAGCAGCCTGGGTGATGCGTACAACGAGGCCAAGGACTACGCGAAAAGCGATGCCGCCTACGACAAGGCACTTGCCATCAAACCCGATGATGCTACGGTACTGAACAACTACGCCTATTACTTGAGCGAGCGTAACGAACAGCTGGACAAGGCCGAGAGCATGAGCCGCAAGTGCAACGACCTGCAGCCGGGTGTTGCCACTTACCTGGACACCTACGCCTGGATCTTCTACAAGCAAGGCAAGTATGCCGAAGCGCGCACTTGGCAAGAAAAAGCGATCGCTGCTGGTGGCGAGAAAGAGGCCGTACTCATCGAGCATTACGGCGACATCCTTTTCAAATTAGGAGACAGCGCCGCTGCCGTTGAGCAGTGGAAGAAGGCGAAGGATCTGGGCGGTGCGAGCGAACTCATCAGTAGGAAGATCACCGAAGGCAAGCTGGTGGAATGATCCGCGGCTTGCGAACCTTGCTGCTGCTATGCGTCGTCCTTTTTGCGTCGTGCAAGCCGATCCGTGAGGTACTGCCTTTTCGGGGCGAGATCCCCGCACGAGGACCCGAAAAACTGCTGGAACAGTTACTCGCCAACCGGATCACGGACGTTCGGTATTACAGCGCCAAGGCTAGCGTGGACCTGAAGGACTCAACCGGGTCGAAAAGCTTCAAGGCCCATGTTCGTTGTGTAACGGACAGCGCCGCGTGGATCAGCGTGGTTCCCGCGCTTGGTATCGAAGTGGCACGTGCCCTGCTCACCACCGATTCTCTCAAGGTGCTCGACAAACTCGGTGATCATTTTTGGATAGGTGATACAGCCCAAGCGAAGCGCAAATTCGGCTTGGCACCGGACCTCTCGCTTTTTCAACAAGCCTTGTTGGGGATGCCCATTGGCCTCGATGCCAAGGAGAAATACAAGAGCGAGCGAGAGGATGGGCAATACACCCTTACGAGCAAAGAGAAACGCCGCTTCCGCCGCGCTGCGGAAGACTTGGCTGTGGACGATACGCTTGCCGATGACCACGACATGAACGAGCGCAGGCTGGAGCGAACGCTCCGCCGGGCCGAAAAGAAAGATGCCATCGTTTTCAAGTACTGGTTGGAGCCGGACAGCTTCCGGGTAACTCGCGTATTGATCAGTGATCTGGCACATGATCAACAAGCGGACGTGCGTTATTCCTTGCGAACCACCGTGAATGGACACTCCTTGCCCGCCCTGCTCAGCCTTTCTTTGTCGGATCCCGCGCGCCATGTCGAAGTCTCCTTCGAATTGGACCGCATCAGCCTCGATGGTCCGCTACAACTCAACTTCAGAATACCCGAGAAGTTTACTCCCATGGAGTGAGGGGAATGCATGCGGCCATGCGGGCATGTGCTCATGTGCCCATGACTTCCGCAAGGGCGCCGCGCGCGATCGCGCTTGTTTGGATCGAGCAGCCACTTCGAACAACCATTGCAGCCCTGCTGGCAACATTGCGCTTCGCACCTTGGCCTTGCTCCGTCGACCGGGTCGAACCGTGCTCCTGCTGCTCCTTGTAGGCGTTCCGTTGATGTCCTTCGGCCAATCACGCAAGGACCTCGAGAAGAAACGTGATCAACTGGACAAACAGATCAAGGCCACCACCGCACTGATCGCCGCAGGAGAGAACGAACAAAAGGCCACACAACGCCAGCTGGAATTGTTGCAGGCCCAGATCCAACAACGGCAGGAGCTCATCGCCACCATGAACAGCGAGGTCTTCCGCGTTGATCAGGAGATCGCCGAGACGGAAGACCTGGTCGGCTCCATGCAACAAGACCTCAAAAAGTTGAAAGAGGAGTACGCCCGCATGATCCAGTACGCGTACATGAACCGCAACTCCTACGATCGCCTCAGCTACATTTTCGCTGCGGAGAGTTTCGCTCAGGCGTTCAAGCGTTCACGTTACTTGGACCAACTGGCCGAACAGCGCAGGCAGCAAGCCGCTCTTATTGCGGGCACCCAGGAAAGTCTTGGTAAAAAGGCGCAGGACCTGAAGGGCCGACGCACCGAAAAGGTGTCCTTGTTGAGCGAGCAACTGAACGAAAAAAAGAAGCTCACCACGGACAAGGGTTCCCAGGAAAAAACACTTTCCGTGTTGCGGAAGGAAGAGGACAAGTTGCGGGAAACCATGCGCAAGCAGCGCAACAAACGTGAAAGCCTGGCGGCCGAGATCAAGAAGGCCATCGAAGCAGAAATACGCAAGTCGGCAAAACCCGCAAAGACCGGAACCGGAACAACTGCTTCGAAGAACCCCGGCAAAATGGAGCTCGAGCTAACGCCTGAAGCACAAGAGCTCGGCAGCAACTTCGAAAAGAACAAAGGGAAATTGCCTTGGCCAGTGACTAAAGGAACGATCACTGAGGGATTCGGTGAACACCCACACCCGGTTCTCAAAAATGTAAAAACCAACAACAATGGTATCGATATCGGTTGTGAGAAAGGTGCCAGTGTTCGAGCGATCTTCCGGGGCGATGTAAGCAGCGTGATCGTGATCCCGGGCGCAGGGAAGGCCGTGGTGATCAGTCACGGTGCATACCGCACGGTGTACAGCAACTTGCGCGAGGTGAGCGTGAGCAAGGGCCAAAAGGTGGAAACGAAACAGACCGTGGGCACCGTAATGACCGACGACGAAGGCTCCACGGCCCATATCGAGATCTGGAAGATCACGTCTGCGGGCGATCTTGTGAAAGTGGATCCCTCGGCTTGGATCTATCGCGATTAGAGCCAAACGGTAATCGTTAGTCCTACCTTCGCCGCGCAGCGCGGGTATCGCACTTTACCCCCATGCTGTTGGAATCATGGGCAAACTAGGCACTACGGAGATCATCCTCATCATAGCGGTGATCCTGCTCCTGTTCGGGGGTAAGAAAATACCTGAACTGATGCGTGGCTTGGGCAAAGGCATGCGCGAATTCAAGGATGCCAAGGACGGCAACGAGCCGAAAGACGATAAGTAGCCCTCCGAAGGATCATGTCGACCCCACGTACGCTGCGTGAGGCCCGGTCCGCTTTGGCCGCTGGGTCCACTTCTGTGGTAGCGTTGACCCGAACAGCGCTCGAACAAGCCCGCTCGAAAGCGCATCTGAATATTTTTCTCGAACTCTTCGACGAAAGTGCACTCGCCAAGGCCGCCGAAGTGGATGCCAAGCTTGCTGCTGGAACCGCTGGCGAACTGGCAGGAGCCATTGTAAGCCTGAAGGACAATCTCTGTTACAAAGGTCATAAGGTGAGCGCCGCTTCCAGGATCCTGGAAGGGTTTACCAGTCCATACAGCGCTACAGTAGTCGAGCGATTAGTTGCTGCGGATGCCGTGATCATTGGCCGCACCAACTGCGACGAGTTCGCCATGGGCAGCAGCAACGAGAACAGCGCATATGGTGCGGTTCTCAATCCGCTCGATGCCAGCAAAGTTCCAGGTGGCAGCAGTGGCGGCGCAGCGAGCAGTGTTGCTGCCGGCATCTGCAACATTGCCCTTGGAAGTGACACCGGTGGTAGCATTCGCCAACCCGCTTCGTTCTGCGGAGTGGTCGGTTTCAAACCCACATACGGGCGCGTTTCGCGCTACGGGCTCATCGCCTTTGCCAGCAGCTTCGACCAAGTAGGGCCATTTGCACACACCGCCGAAGACGCTTTGTCGGTCCATAAGGTGATCGCGGGCCATGATGAGTTGGACAATACAAGCAGCCAGCGGACATTAGGAAGCGGGCAGACGACAGCAGCCCCTTTGAAGATCGCCTATTACCGAGAGTGTGTTGAGCGCGAGGGGCTTGACCCCGAGATCAAGGCGCACATGCTCGCACAGTTCGCCCGGTTGAAAGCCTTGGGGCATTCGGTAGAGCCGATCGAACTGCCGATGTTGGACCACTTGGTACCTACCTACTACATCCTCGCAACTGCAGAGGCCAGCAGCAATCTCGCGCGTTTTGATGGCATCCGTTACGGTCACCGCAGCAAAGACGCCAAAGGTGTTGATGATACCTATCGCCGCAGCCGCACGGAAGGCTTCGGCCCCGAGGTGAAGCGCAGGATCCTGCTGGGCACCTTCGTTCTGAGTTCCGGCTATTACGATGCCTACTACGCCCAAGGCATGCGCGTTCGGCGCCTCATCCGCGAGAACACTCTGAAAGCGTTCGATACTTACGACCTGGTGATGACCCCGACCTGCCCCGGCACCGCCTTTGGTCATGGCGAGATCAATGACCCTGTGACCATGTACTTGCAGGACATCTTTACGGTGCAGGCCAATCTGGCCGGAGTTCCTGCGGTATCCCTACCTACGGGGACCCACTCCAACGGATTGCCCTTCGGTACACAGCTGATGGCCAAGCCGTTCGCGGATGAACGATTGTTGGCCTTGGCGCACGAACTCTTCGTATAGTTCCGTTCTCTTCTTGTACTTATTGGCCGAAATTGTCGGTTGGTTGACCGTGATTCGCCATTGGTCGAACCCGCCGTTCACATCCGATCGTTGACCGCTCCTTAGAACCATGCCCGCCCAAGGCCGTATGAAGCCTACTTTTCGCATCCTCATGGCTAAAACGAACGCGCTTCTCCTTGCTCTTGCACTACCTGTTTGGGTGTGTGCGCAACAGCCTATACCCGTGGATGATGCCGTATTGGAGCGCATTGATGCCATGAGTACGATGTCGTGGGTGAAGAATGACCCTTTCATCACGGACGCATCTGTGCTGAACACGCATGGATTCGCCCTTACCGACACGCCGAAGTACGCCCCCGATGTGGTGCGCCAACGCTTAGCGGATCTGGACGAACGCACCCCCTTCAAGCTCACCTACAACGGCCCGGTTCAGAGCTACATCGACCTGTACAGCGTTCGCAAACGTGAGCAGACCGCGCGCATGCTCGGCTTGGCCCAGCTTTATTTTCCCGTGTTCGAAGAGGCCTTGGAGCGACACAGCATGCCACATGAGTTGAAATACTTGGCCGTGGTTGAAAGTGCCCTTTTCCCTGGCGCCCGATCACGTGCTGCCGCTGTAGGTCTTTGGCAGTTCATGGT
Source organism: Flavobacteriales bacterium (assembly GCA_031410075.1). GTDB lineage: Bacteria > Bacteroidota > Bacteroidia > Flavobacteriales_F > PHOS-HE28 > PHOS-HE28. The sequence continues at coordinate 1,570 of JANNYL010000416.1, read as the reverse complement.
GGGGACCGGTAAGATGTACGGACTTCAGGTGGATAGCTACATGGACGAACGTTGCGATGTTTACCAAAGCACCGAAGCAGCGTGCCTGTACCTGAAGGACCTCTACCGCATTTTCGGCAATTGGGAGCTGGCGTTGGCCGCATACAATTGTGGGCCAGGTAATGTGAACAAGGCGATCCGCCGATCCGGTGGTGGATTGGACTATTGGGCCGTGTACGATCACCTGCCGAGGGAAACCCGCGGGTATGTGCCCGCCTTCATCGCTGTGAACTACATCTTCGAACACGCGGCCGACTACAACATCTACCCGGTGATACCCAACTATTGCTCGTACGAGGTGGATACGATCCATGTTTGCTACCCCTTGCAATTGGAAACACTCGCCAGGATCACCGGCGGAAACGCCCAAGAGGTGCTGGACCTGAACCCGGTATTCAAACGCGGCTTTGTGCCCGACTTGAATGAACCCGTTGCGCTCTATCTGCCCCGCACATTGATCCCCAACTTTATTGAGCGTGAGGATTTCGTGAGCCACAGTTTTATGCCCGACCTGAGCAATCCTGCGCCCCCCACGGCCAGCAATCGGCAGGATGATACCAGCGTTGGAGGATCAGCCAAACGAACGCACGTGGTTCGTAGAGGCGAATCACTCGGGAGTATTGCCAAGAAGAACAAAGTGAGCGTGAGCGACCTGCGCGCGTGGAACCGCCTTCGCAGCGATCGATTGAAGGCCGGACAAAAATTGGTGATCAGGAAAGCAGCACCGGCCAGCTCTGCGATCGAAACGAGCAAACCCGCGGATCAAGCATCGACCGTTGATCCGAAGCAGGTAGAATACATCTACCACACGGTGCAACCCGGCGATACACTTTGGGGTATTGCGCAGCATTATCCCGGCACCACGGTGGCCGCGATCAAACTCTTGAACAGCGACATGAACCTGCAGAAATTGCCGGTTGGGAAGAAGCTGAAGGTCGGCGTGCAGAAGAGTTAGCACCTCGCTCATTTTCTTCTCGCGCTTTTATGCATTCGTCTTTGCACTGATGCTCAGGCAATAGCCTGCCCCATCTTGTCGTTTTCTCAACAGGCCGTGTCCTCGTGTTGATAATTCGACTTGCTCCCCGCCTTGCTCATCGGCTACTTTGCGGTTGATCTTCAGACGACTTCTTCGTCAATACATTCTCTCCATGGACCTCACGCGCATACGCCCTTACGCCAACAAGCACTGCAAATTCAAGTTGCGCAATGGCAAAGAAGTGTTCGGCGTGATCTGGGAAGTCGAGCTTGCCGAAAAACGCAAACTTTTCTTCGCGAGCATTGGCGATTACGAGCGGTTGCAACGCGATCCCCTCAAACCAGTGAGCGTGATCGATATGCAGCCCGAGGAGATCATGCATATGGAAAGTATCGCGAGCTGAAGAGCACCAGCGTTCGTCAATACCTGACGCAGAGACGCTGATCCTCGCTGCGGCTCTGTTATAGTCGGCCTATAGAAGTCCTGCTCGTTCCACTAGGAACGCATAGATCAACGCCACTTCCTTCAGTCGCTCGAAGCGCCCGCTCGCGCCGC
>JANNYL010000415.1:0-3680 GCA_031410075.1 Flavobacteriales bacterium | reverse complement strand
CACCGGTATAAAAAGCAAGGCCCGAATCCGTTAGGCCACTGCCAATAACAGTGCTGGTTGTTACCGTAATGGAACCGCCAACAGGTATCACCAATTGGAACCAAACATCACCACCGGCATAACTGGCGCAGCCGGGTGGGGGAGGACCAACAGTTCCCGTGGCCGCCACATTGCTCCAGGTGCTGTTCACACAGGCCACCCCTGGGGTAAGAACTTCGGCACCGCATGGATTGTCGTTGCCGGGTTGCGCCAAAACAGGGGTCGCCCCAAGTGTGGCGATCGCTAGCAGGCCGAAGCACCGTTCAAGGATCGAGGAACTGCGGATCCACATGGTCATTCAGGATGATCTGCCCTTTGCACGCGTTCATATACGTCCGGATGCGCTGCGATCCAGGCCGACTTCGCAAGCTCGTAGGCTGCATTATCCGCTTCCGCATCTCCGGTATTGATGAACACGGGCATGCGGTCGTCAGCACCAAGCTCCTGACCATTGACCAGATCAGAAGCGCTGTGCAATGGGCCAAGGAATGTGATGATCAGCCCTTGTGGCTGCCATACACTTTGTAGCTCAGTTGCGCTCAACGCCACATGTGTGCGCACTTTCACTTGCATGTATGGGCGATCCACCCACACTCCCAAGCCAGCTTCGTGGTTCTGCAGTGCATCGTGGATGTACTTCTCCTGCACCACTGTGATGGGTCCCGCGAAGCGAATGAGATAGTCCAGTTCAGCGAGTTTCTGCCCCAGCACCGCTGGCGACAAAGCCACGATCACAATGAACAAGAGGAATTTTGAGGGCCTGTACTTGTACTCCATCGAAGCAAGCGCTACACGAGCGAATCAAATGTGCGCTTAAATACAATACGAAGCAAATCAAGAGCGGTTGCTTCCTGGGGTCGGCAACTTTTGAACTGTATCCGTATGCGACGGCGCTACTCTTTTATCCAAGTGCCACAGGCCACGGATAAACCCTCCTGAGTGAGCGCGTGTATGGAGTAGAGACCATTGCTCAATGACACAGTGTTCAGTTGTACTTGGTCTTCCGAAGTTGGAACGGCCAACACCACGCGCCCGGTGGCGTCGATCACGTGCACGATTATCGCACCTGCTTTTTGAGGAAGAAGCACGCGCACCGAGCTGTTCCCAGGGTTCGGTACCATGGTCAAAGGACCGTTCTTCTGCCGGAAGAAAACAGTGGAGATATCGGAGTACTCGAATTGACCATCCAGATCAACTTGTTTCAATCGATAGTAGTTGAGGCCATTGAGCGGAGAGCGATCCGGAAGGATGTATTGCGATGCGGCCTCACTCGTGCCCGCTCCGTTCACCGAACCGATCGTGCTGAATTGAACCCCATCCGAAGATCGTTCCACATCGAAGTGATCGTTGTTCTCCTCACTTGCCGTTGTCCATTTGAGAAGCACATGATCTTCCTTGGGTTCAGCGGTGAAGCTGGTGAGATCTATGGGAAGTACCGTGCAATCCAACGCAGCGCCATTCGTTAGCTGCCAGCTCAGGCTGAACGCTTGTCCGTTAGCGGAAAAATTGTCGATGTACAGAATGTAGATCTGGCCAGCAAGCACAGGGATCAGGGATACCCATTTGTCACCGCCAGCGCCTTCAGTGGGGTCCGCAGCGCTATTGCCGATGCCCGTGTTGCCGGTAAGTGCTGAATAGGAACATCGCAAAGGAGGACCCACCGGTGGGCATTGTACAGAAGACATCGGGCCCCAAACAGCGAAATCATAATCAGTAGCGCCCACCGCGATGGTGAAGCCTACGTTCCCTGGCAAGGAAGGGGCGAAGCGGTACCATGTCCCTTGTCGTTCACCGGAAGCCAAACAGCCTTGGTTGCCAGCGTTCAGATCCACAGCGTTCCCGGTGCCGCTGGAGTTGTTGTTGAAGGACTGTGCGCCGCAAACGGTGGTGCCACCAACACAATCGTTGGATGGCGCCGGCGGTGGTTGGCAGGTAACCGTTTGTGAATACACGATACCCGAAGCGGGCGGTGTGCCCGATGAGAAAATGTTCCCACCTCCGGTAAGCAACGACAGGGTATAACTGTTCTGGCCTTGGTTAGGACCGGAGTTCACGTATTGAAGCACGATCACGTTGCCGATATTCAGTCCGATGAGTATTACCTCATATGTGCCGGTGACTGTGTAGTTCGTGAACGGACCACCATTGATGGAGACGTTCACAGAGGAAGAACCCCAGCCATTGTTACCGCTATCGTTCAACTGCAACAAGTACACACATTGACCTGCTGGTATGCTCGCGGGTCCGTGCACGCACAGGTTGAACGTGCCCGCTCCAGTGCCAAAACCCCAATACCGCAAGTAGTATGTCACTCCGGGAGTGAGACCGGTAAACGAGAGGAACGGCATAAGACCCGCACCGCCATCATCATTGCAATTGACCAGCGTGAAGGGCCCGTTGCACGAAGTGGCTGAATAGAGGGCCATGGCTCCATCGGTCAACGTACCGGCCGTGGTTTCGATGATGGCGATACCTGACGCCGGTGCGACTATTCTGAACCAAACATCCTGTGAGCCGGTGCCGAAGTTGCCGCAACCGGGCGCTGGATAGCTGCTGTTGTTGCTGGCGCCTACGTTGGTGACGCTCACATAATTGCAGGTGCTGGTAACCGCTATTGGTGTGGCACAACAGGGTTCGTCGTTCAAAGCACCGGAAGAAGCGTTGGTAGCACAGATGTTGAAGTTGCGCGCTCCTCCACCTCCGCTCTGTTTCCATACCCGGATGAAGATGATCGCGCCTGGTGTTCGGCAACCGATGGAGATCCGGGGCATGGAGTTGAGAAGGCCTTGGTTATCGTTACACGCGATCTCCGAAAAACTGGTTGCCGTTGCGCAGCTAACCACCGTGTAGAAGGCCATGCCACCGTCGATAAGTGGATTGGACGCGCCAATTGAAGTGTTCACTGTGAGTGATCCGCTGGCAGGTACAACGGCGGTGTACCACACGTCCGCGTTGCCGGATCCACAGCTTGGAGCAGCGATGGTTGAAGCGGTTGCGTTCTGAACCGTACCAGCCGTGTTCACGCACGCACCGTTCACTGGCAGCGCGATCGCGTTGCATGGGTTGTCGTTCGCTGGTTGTGCGAAAACAGTGATCGCCGCACTGAAATGAAGGAACGCCAACAGAGCTCGAAGGGATTTTCTTTGCGCGATGGAATTCGCTATGTGGATGAACAGGTTCATTGCTCCTCTGCCGGAACGGCTGGTTCATCTTGAGAAGCCGATCGGCTCTCCAACCACGCACGCTTGGCCAACTCATAGACCAAGTTGTCATGGGCAGGATCGCCGGTGTCCACATATGCTGGTAGACCGGTTGTAGGATCTTGATCCACATGGGATCGTTCGGTCCATTCGCCATTCCTCAAACGCGCCATTTGAGAGATCACCAAACCGCTTCCGTTGATCGACGCTTGGAACAGATCAAGATCCAATGAGCTCTGCAGGTAGAGCAATACGAACTGCGCGTCCGGTTCAATTCGCACAACGGCGTTCGGGTCCTGCGACTTGGCACCTTCGTAAATGAACTTGCTACTTGCCTGGCTGATCCCCGTCGTGAAATCAATGCGATAAGCGAACAGTGGGGCGTGCTGAGCGCGACTGGAAAGCACCCCCCCAAGTCCGATCAAGGCAATCACAGCCATG
>JANNYL010000414.1:0-1980 GCA_031410075.1 Flavobacteriales bacterium | reverse complement strand
GTGTGTGTGTTGTGTGCGTGGTGGGTGTCGCTGAGGTGAGTCTGGAGTCGTGTGTTGAGAGTTGATGGGTGGGATATCAGTCCAAACAGTTCCCATAACGCCACCGTCCATCTCGTTGAGATATCGCTTGAGTCGCGGCCGCTTGGAAGTATCAAGAGAACCATCTGAGAGTGTTGGGTACCAAACGCGACCATCCTTGTCTAGCTCTTTCATTGTTTCACGCGAATAGCGCCACCCCTTTTCGGGAAAAGGAAAGCCCTTCCATTCGTACATCATGTTTGGCCGAGGATTAGGGCTGGTCATGTTGTCTTGCATATACGGACCTCGTCCATCTTCATCATCCCAGCGGTACTTGTCCGCCAAGTAGTCTTCGGAATGCGCTTCACGCGGGATGTTCCAAGTGAAGGAATTGCCCTTGGTGTAGAAAAAGATGGAGTCCGCTACGCGGCTCCATGTCCTGCTATCACTGTGGGTTGTGGTGCGCTTCCAAACGATCTCGTTCTCATAGTGCTCTTTGCCAAACACTGCATCTAGGATGACCTTCAAGTAGTGGCTCGCCGTAGGGTCACAATGCAAATACAAGCTCCCGGTCGATTTCAGCACGCGGTGCATCTCCAGCAGGCGGTTGGCCATCATGGTGAGGTAGGCCATCATGTCGTTCTCGCCGAGGAAGTCCCGCAGCGCCTTCATCAGTTGCGCCACATCGGTATTGGGCTGGTGCAGCAGCTCTTTGAACTCGTGCTCGGCCTGTATACCCCAGTGCCAACTGTCCTCGAAGGCCGTAATGCTGGCATCGGCGGCCTCGCCCTTGGGGCTTTTGAAGAGCAGGTTGTAATCGCGCTTGCTGTTGAAGGGCGGGTCCAGGTAGATGAGGTCCACGCTCTCGTCCTTCAGGTGCTCGCGCATAACACCGAGGTTGTCGCCGTAATAGAGGGTGGGCATGGGGTGAAAGTAGATGCAGAGAGCAACTGATCAATGCACACCCGAAGACTTCATTCAGAGGGGCGTGTTAGTAGGGTGATTAGCGCCAAGGCACGCGGCTATCTTCGCCTAAACCAAAACAAGAAGAACAATGAGAGCTTCAAGGTTCATTTTCCTGTTGGCAGTGTGGGGTTTCACAACCTGCGCCAACGCCCAAACGCAATTGGAGAACAACCAAGCCGCCGGTGCGGCACACGCACAGGCCGATAAACAGTTGAATGAGGTATACCAGCGCATCCTTAAAGAGTACGCTGCCGACCCCGTGTTCATTACCAACCTGCGCGAAGCACAGCGTGCATGGGTCAAATTTCGCGATGCCGAGATGAAGGCGAAGTATCCCGACCGCGAGGCGGGCTACTATGGCTCTGTGCATCCCACATGCTGGGCTTCCTACTTGGCAGAACTCACTAGCCAGCGAACCAAGGATCTACGAGTTTGGCTAACCGGTATCGAGGAAGGTGACGCGTGCATCGGGTCGGTGAAAACCAAACAGTGATTTTTCCCGCGTGCGGGTGTGGTAGTTGCCGGGGCTAGGCTCAGGCTCGCGCTCAATTGGTCACTGGGCCAAGAAGCCAACCAAGAACGAGAACAACGAACTTGCCCACAGCCCCGCAACAATGGCCACGCTCACCGACGGCAGTCTCGTCCTTTCAGTGCTTCATCTTGATAGTTGGGAGAGCGGCACCACGGTGGCGATCGGTTACTTCTGCGATGGCATCCCCGTGCTGTTGCCGTTGATCGCGCGCACAGAAGCGGATGTGCCGCCGGGCCATGTGAGCGTGGAGGACTACGCGCAGGTCGATCAATGTCTTACCGGGTTGCTTCGCCCGGCACTTGCCGAACGGCGCCCGGTGCTTTGGGAAGATGACGAACACCGTGCGTCCATCATCATTTACCCACCCGCGTTCTACTATGCGGTAAGTCCGGTGGGCAGCATAAACTGGGATGATGTTCTACCGGGTCTTGGCCAAGACACCCGTCAACGCTGGCTTCGCGTGG
>JANNYL010000413.1:0-6143 GCA_031410075.1 Flavobacteriales bacterium | reverse complement strand
CCACTGCGGTCCTCAGGCACGTAGCCAAGGTCGATGTAGTCGCCCAACCCCTCGAACGACCGGTGCCTGGCGGTGGCTACACAGGCATCCAAAGCATGCTGCTTGTCGAATCCGTCGATGCCCTTCATATCCGCATCCGCGATCACGCTCACCGCGTGGTAGCCGATCATGCACCAGTTCTCGTTGGCGTAATGGCTCCAGATCGGCAGCATGTGGTGCGCACTCTGGTCGTAGTGCGCGAGCATCGAATTCACGAAGGCACTGGAACGTTCGCGCTGGATGATGTTGAACAGTGGGTGTAGCGCACGGTAGGTGTCCCACAAGGAGAACGTCGTGTAGTTGGTGAATCCAGCGGCGGTGTGGTTGTTCTGGTCCAGCCCGCGGTACTGGCCGTCCACATCCATGTACACGGTGGGCGAGAGGCACGCGTGGTACATCGCCGTGTAGAAATTGGTGAGCACTTCGGGTCGCTTGCTTGTGATCGAGATGCGGTTCAGTTCCTTCCGCCAACTATCCTGAGTTTCATGAACGACGCGATCGAAGGCCCAATGCGGAATTTCAGTTCTCATGTTCTTCAACGCTCCTTCCGTGCTCACGCTGCTCAGCGCGACTTTCACCAGCAGCTTCGCATCCGGCTTCAGATCGAAGTCGAACCACGCACGCAGTTGCCTGCCGGCCATTTCGGGGAAGTCCTTCGTCTGATCGAACTTCCGCCAGAAGCCCTTGTACTCCGCAGGGCGCTCATCCGGCTGCTGGCCGTAGTGTGTGATCCGCTCGCTGAAGACCATCGCGAAGTAGACCGTGCGCGTGCGGCCCCAACCGTTCGTTTGGCGATAGCCTGTCACCAGCGTATCGTTCTCAACACGAACGAAGGTCCATACGTTCTTATCGGCGTGATCGTAGATCCCATGCACAAGATCGAGGATCACATGTGCGCTGTCCCGTCGTGCGAACTCATACCGATGCATGCCCACGCGGGTGGATGCCGTCAGCTCCGCTTTGATGTCATGATCCTCCAACAGCACCTCGTACTTGCCGGGCACCGCCTTCTCATTCCTGTGGTGAAATACCGAGCGGAAGCCATCGCGTGGATCGGCAGCAGTCCCGGGGTTCATCTGCAATGCGCCTGAGGTCGGCATCAACAGGATATCGCCCAGATCCGAGTGGCCCGTTCCACTGAAGTGCGTGTGGCTGAATCCGACGATCGTGCTGTCATCATACTGGTAGCCTGAACAGGTGCGGTAGACATCCGGGTTGTACTTGCCGTTCACCGCGTAGGGCAGCGTGTCGGTGTCGGGACTCAGTTGCACCATACCGAAGGGTGCGCTCGCGCCGGGGTACACATGGCCCATGCGCTGTGTGCCGATCATGGGGTCCACGTAGCGGAGCACATCCATGCTCTTCTCTTGTGCAAGGGTTGCCATCGCAAGAGGAACGAACGCGATCAGGGTAAGCGAGTAGCGCATATGCACAAGGATAACGCCCTGATCACTCGCATTGAACCACTTCATGCTGGCATAGCCCAAGTCACCAGAGCTTTGCCGCCGCTCGCCTAGCTCCATCAGGATATGGCGAAGTACAAATGACCAAGCGTAGTGTTGAGGCCGTTCTGGCCCCACCCGCCCCGCACATGGTGGGCGACGGGTTTCGAGTTCACAATTTCTTCCCCGGTGGTTACGACATAGCCCAGGACAGGCTCAGCCCGTTCTTCATGTTGGACTACAATGCTCCAGTGGAATTCGTGCCACGAGAGGAACCACGTGGCGTGGGTGTTCACCCCCATCGAGGCTTCGAGACGGTAACGTTCGCGTTCGAAGGAAGTGTTGCGCACCATGACAGCGCTGGCCACAGCGGTGTGATCAATGCAGGCGATGTGCAGTGGATGACAGCTGGAAGTGGTGTGTTGCACAAGGAGTACCACGAGCGCGAGTTCTCCCGCAAGGGTGGTGTGTTCCACATGGCGCAGCTCTGGGTGAACCTGCCTGCTAAACACAAAATGGAAGCACCGCGCTACCAAGGCATCAAGCGCGATGAAATGGCGCAGGTCCGGCTTCCCGATGGAAAGAGCGAAGTGCGTGTAGTGGCCGGAAGTCTTTTCGGGGTAACCGGCCCCGCGAAGACCTGGTCTCCAGTGATCGCTGCAGTGCTGGATCTGACCGCAGGCGGTGAGGCCAGGTTCAACTTGCCCGCGAGCTACAACAGCGTAGTGCTGGTGGTGAAAGGCGCAGCGAGTGTGAATGGGCATGATGCGCCTACCGATAACCTGGTTGTGTTCCGGAATGATGGGGAAGAAGTGGTCGTGACCAGTTCGATCGGTGCCACGCTCCTCGTGCTGAGCGGCGAACCGCTGAACGAACCCATCGCTGCCTATGGCCCCTTTGTGATGAATACCTATGACGAGATCAAGCAGGCTTTTGCGGATGTGTCCGCAGGCAAGTTCGGGGTCTTGGAGGACTGAGGTTTCCCGTTCCAGTGGGTTTCAAATGGGCCGGTGATCGACGTATCACAGGTGACTTGTTGATAGTGCCGATGTCTCACTGGCGCCGGGTATGTCGATGACTCTACTTTCGCCGCCTGTCATACGAGAACACATGAGCAAGATCAAATTCGGCACCGACGGATGGCGGGCCATCATCGCGGACGATTTCACGGTGGATAATGTGGCGCGCGTGAGTGTGGCCGTGGCCGCGTGGGTGAACAAGAAATTCCCCAACAACCCCAGCATTGTTGTGGGCCACGACTGTCGGTTCGCGGGTGAACTCTTCGCTGATACGTGCACCAAAGTATTCGTGAACGCAGGCATCAAGGTGCATTTGGCCAAAGGCTTCGTGAGCACGCCGATGGTGTCCTTGGGTGCGTTCAATTTGAAGGCGAGCATGGGCGTGATCCTTACAGCCAGTCACAACCCGCCGAGCTACAACGGCTACAAATTGAAAGGTTCATATGGTGGTCCGTTGATCCCGGAGCATGTGCAAGAGGTGGAAGACATCATTCCGGAAAAGCACGGGTTGAACCTGGCTGGGATCGATCTGAAGAAAGCTCAGGCGGATGGTCTTATCAGCATCGTGGACCTGGAGACGATGTATGTGAAGCACGTGGAGAAGAACTTCGACCTCGAGGCGATCCGCAATTGCGGAATGAAATTGGGGTACGATGCCATGTATGGTTCAGGGCAGAATGTGATCCCCCGGATACTGCCGAAAACCACCCTGTTGCATTGTGTGAACGATCCGTCATTCAAAGGTCAAGCCCCGGAGCCCATCCATAAGAACCTCATCGAGTTCAGTGAGCTGATCACCAAGGAAGGCATCCACTGCGGATTGGCCACGGATGGTGACGCGGATCGCATCGGGCTTTACAACAGCAAAGGCGAGTTCGTGGATTCGCATCACATCATCCTGCTGCTGATCCACTACCTGGTGAAGTACAAGAAATTCACGGGCAAAGTGGTGGTAGCCGTTAGTTGCACGCCCAAGGTGGAAAAGATGTGCAAGCACTATGGTCTGGAGTACCAGGTCACCAAGATCGGTTTCAAGTGGATCTGCGGCATCATGATCACGGATGATGTTCTGCTAGGCGGTGAAGAGAGTGGAGGCATCGCGATCAAAGGACATATCCCTGAGCGGGATGGCATCTGGATGGGCCTCACGATCTGGGAATTCATGGCCAAAAGCGGAAAGACGTTGGAAGAACTTGTTGCCGAGGTATACAGCATTGTTGGTGCGTTCAAGTACGAGCGCAGTGATCTGCACATTACCGAGGAACTGAAGCAGCGTGTGCTCGCGGATTGCACAAGTGAAAAGCACAAGAGCTTCGGTCCTTATGTGGTGCGCCGGTTGGAAACCATTGATGGTTGGAAGTACCACTTCGACAACGATCAGTGGATGATGATCCGCGCGAGCGGAACCGAGCCGGTTTTGCGGACGTATGCCGAAAGCGACACCTTGGAGAATGCCCGGAAGATCCTGGCCGCGTGCAAGCAGACGATCGGGGCCTAACGCTTTATCAAGGGCAACGCTCCGAGCACTGAGCCTTGTGCATCGCGCAGCAAAAGGGTGTATCCGCCAGGGGCCAGTCCGCGCAGTTCGATCAGTTCTGTCGAGTTCTTATTGGATGTGATCACTGATCGCAGGGTCCGTCCTTCAAGGTCGATGAGCAGGAGGGAAGCGCCATTCGGTTGTTGTCCGAACACCACTTGAACGGCATCTTCGGCCGGGTTGGGGAACAACGAAACCAGACCGGCTTCACGTGAAATGGCGATCACATCGCTCAGTTCTTCATGGCCATCTGTATCCACTATGCGCAACTGGTAATAGGCCGTACCACGAGGCGGTGAATGGTCCGTGAATTCATAGTTCAACAAGGATTGACTTTCGCCAGCCGCTGATACGGTGCCAATGGACATGAACTCTGAACCATCGACGCTTCGCAGGACTTCAAAGCGATCACTGTTATGCTCTGTGGCCGTGATCCATTCCAGTTCATTCACTTGGCCTTTGGCATTTCCTTCGAAACTGATCAGTTCAACAGGCAGTATGCCGATATCCCCGATGCCATTAGCGAAGCCATAGAACCACCGGCTGAAACGCTGACCGTCGATCAGTTTGGCCAAGTCGTATTCAACGCGCACACGCCATTTATAGCGCAAGGGACCAAGCACTTTCGGTATGCTTTGTTTGATCTCCACGCCAGCGAGCGGAAGGAATGTCCATGCGGCACCGATGCCGGATTGTTGCACACTATTCGTTAATGGAACGCCGGAATATGGCTGTCCTTCATAGACCACTTCCCAACGCAATCGTGAGCGGCATCGCTGTATGGGACTTCTGGCCCGGTGGCCGATGCCGAAGAAATACACATTGCCGAAGTCTGAACTATTGGTGCTCAGTGGAGTCACAAGGTCCGCATCGTATTGGCGGGAAAGCCTGTTCAGTGCTCGGTTCACAGCGCCGCGGAACCAGTAGTGGCCACCTTCATTGAGCAAGGTCGGGTTGGCGTTCGGAGCACCGATCAGCACATCGCTATAGCCATCACCATCCACATCGCCGCCACCGCTTACCGATCTGCCGAACTGATAGCCCGCGACGTTCGATTCGAGCTGATCGAACGCGGCTGCACCGATACCTGTGGTTGATCCGCGGAACACATACGAGAGTCCTTCATCCGCAGAGCCAGCCGGGTTTTCCGAAAGCGCCGCACCTACGACGATATCCGCATATCCATCACCGTTCACATCGCCGGCCTCCGCAACGCTCACGCCGAATTGGCCGTTTACAATGTTGCGTTGCAAAGTGACGGCTGGAGCAGCTGCGACACCTAATGGACTGCCGTGAAAAACGAACGCTGCACCCTCATCCGTTTGACCGCTTTCCCACAAGTTGGCACCCACGACCACATCGAAGAACCCATCACCGTTCACATCGCTGGCACCTGAGACGCTCACCCCGAAATTGGCAAGTGCAAGGTTCACTTCCAGACGCCGCGCGAACGGTGTTACAATACCAGTAATGGAACCATGGTACACATAGGCTGAACCTTCGTTGGCCTGGCCATTGGTCGCATTGCGCGCGCCGACGATCACATCGCTGTAGCCATCGCCGTTCACATCACCGGCAGTGGCAACCGAGCAACCGAAGAGGCCGGAGGAGGGTGGTTCAGCAAGAATGATGTGCGGCGCCAACACCAGGCCAGCGATGCTGCCTTTGTACACGTAGGCTTCACCGGTTCCCGGAGATCCTATGATGATATCGGAGTAGCCATCATGGTCCACATCACCTGCTGTGGCTACTGAAGATCCGAATTGCGACCCGGCCGAAAGTGTGGCCGAAGGAACCAAGGAAAGACCAGCGGGCCCTCCGAAATAGAGATAAGCTGAACCAGTTCCATTGAGCGGCGCACCCACCAGAACATCCGCATAGCCGTCGCCGTTCACGTCACCGGCACTTGAAACGCTCGTTCCGAATTGAGCGCCGGCCACATTTGCTTCCAGTGTAAGTGAAGGTGCAACGGACAATCCAGTGGTCGATCCGTAATGCACGTACACGAGCCCTTCAACAGCTTGCCCGTTGCTGGCACCAGGTGCACCTACAAGTGCGTCAGCATACCCGTCGCCGTTCACATCACCCGCATTGGCCACGCTGCTG
>JANNYL010000412.1:0-1238 GCA_031410075.1 Flavobacteriales bacterium | reverse complement strand
CCGGTTGTGGAGGAACGCCCATTCTGGGGCTCGATGTATGGGAACATGCGTACTACCTGCATTACCAGAACCGCCGGCCAGACTATATCGCCGCGTTCTGGAACGTGGTTGATTGGAGCGAGGTTGCCAAGCGATTTGATGCGGGCAAATAGGACGAACAACCTGTTTTGTAGGTGACTTCAACCAGGGTTGATCATGCTCGTTTCCGCGGGCTCATGCGATCTGCCCTTTTTGGAATTTTAGCCACTTTTTGTGTTGCGGATCTTTGGGCGGCAGGTCCCTTCGCGGTAAAAACAGCGCCCGATCAATGGGCCTTAGTTGTCGAGTCTGATAGTCTGGTACTGGCCGATATTCATCGGCCTCATCGCGCGTTAGCCGCCGGGTTGGCGATCGTGTTAGGGCCTTTCGGAGGCCACCGTATCTACCTTGGAACGGATCCGAAAGTGCCTGTGCTTTACGCGCTCACTTTCGGTGGTTTTGGTGTGTTGGTGCTGGTGGACCTTGGCCATATCCTTTTTACCAAGGACCTGGCGACCTATGCAGAAAATGACCGCGTACTCATGTGGGCGAAGCCGCGTAGCGAAGCCGTCATTCCACCGTAACGCTCTTCGCCAAATTGCGCGGTTGATCAACATTGCAACCCCGCATTACGGCAATGTGGTAGCTGAGCAATTGATAGGGGATCACCGTTAGAAGAGGGGAAAGCGCATCCGGTGTCTCTGGGATCTCGATCACGTGGTCGGCTATACCCTTTACGACCGTATCGCCTTCCGTAACAATGGCGATAATCTTGCCTTTGCGGGCTTTTACCTCCTGAATATTGCTGACCACCTTTTCGTAGCTGGCACCCTTCGTTGCGATTACGAACACAGGCATTTCCTCATCGATAAGAGCAATGGGGCCGTGCTTCATTTCGGCAGCGGGGTAGCCTTCGGCGTGGATGTAGCTGATCTCTTTCAATTTCAACGCGCCCTCGAGCGCCACGGGGAACGTGTAGCCCCTTCCGAGGTACAACACATTGGGTGCGTCCTTGTAGATATCGGCTATATACTTGATCTGTTCCTCGTTCTTCAGGACCTGTTCAACCTTGCCGGGGATAGCGTCCAGCTCGTTAAGTAGTCGGTAATACTTGCTTCCGGTGATGGTGCCTCGCTTGTGGCCGATCATGAGCGCCATGAGAGTAAGCACGGTCACTTGCGCCGTGAACGCCTTGGTGCTGGCCACGCCGATCTCCGGAC
>JANNYL010000411.1:0-7382 GCA_031410075.1 Flavobacteriales bacterium | reverse complement strand
GAAAAGCTGTAGCCAAGGTCCTCTTTAGTCTTAGGCTCCGGCTTTTCCCTTTACCGGTTGGACAGTACCGGGCAACAAGCGGTTCTTCTGGACCTCGCTGGGAAAGACTACGCCCAAGACATCACCATGGACATGAAGGCCGATGGCAGCATGGTGTTCGCAGGTGTTTATGGCGGCGAAGGGACCAACCGGAACGAGTCCATTGGCGCTTATCGCTGTGTATTCGATGCGAAAGCGATGAAATTCGATGGATTCAAGCTGATGCCATTCGAAAAGCGTCTAGAAAAGATAGCAGGTTCCCCAAGTGCCGCCAAGACGGAGAAATTGCAGATCAACATGAAGATCGGTCGGGTCATGTGGAAGAAGAACGGAGGTGTTTTCATCGTAGCCGCGAAAAGCGGGATCGAAACGCATTATGTAGCTGACCTGAGCGGCAAAAAAACAGCTAAGACCGAACAAGTGGATGGTGCGTTGCACATCTTCGAGTTGGATGCCACTGGCGAGCAGAAATGGTACAAGCAGATCGACCGCATGCTGGGCTACGATAACGATGTTCCCGGCCGTGTGATAGCTGCCTGTTATGATGATGCGTTGTTCGTGATGATCAACGACAACGACGGGAATTTCGAAAAGCGGAAGCTCAAAGAGCCCGTTCAGGAGATCACCTCCATGAAAGATGCCGTCCTCTTTGAATTCAAGCCAACTGGCGAGGAAAAAGGCAAAGTGGTCATGAAAGACGGCTATAAACAAAGGGGACTCCAAGCATCACAGGTCTGGAGGATCTCTCCCGGACTCATTATTACCACAGGTTCAGAGGGTTTCGGCAAAGACAAGTCGTGGCCCGTGGTCTTTACCATGAGCAACGAGGTAAAAAAGTAAGCGCCATATTCGCCCCGTGAAGTCCGTTGTGGGTAAAAGCCACAGGTAACTTCGGTGTTTAAACCAGCTCCCATGGTCATCACGGAACAGATCAATCTCTATATCGCTGAACAACCCGAGTGGCAGCGCAAGCAACTGGTTCGGCTCCGTCAGATCATCCATTCCACCGTTCCGCAGGTTGAAGAGACCTGGCGTTGGGACAAACCCCACTTCGATCATTCTGGGATCATGATCGGCCTGTGCGCCTTCAAAGAGCACTTGGCCGTGTGGTTCCATAAAGGTGCCTTGCTCAAGGATCCGAAGAAACTGTTTGAGGCTCTGCCCAAGGGCGAGGAAAAGGGGAACCGGTCGTACAAGTTGCACGAAGGTGAAGCCATCGATGAAGCGGCATTCGTTGACCTGATCAAGCAGGCTGTTCACCTCAACGCGAAAGGAACCAAGTTGCAAGACGCGAAACCAGCCCGGAAAGAACTTGTTGTTCCGGATGATCTTGAGCAGGTGTTGCACAAGGACCCAACGGCATGGGCCAATTGGGAAGCCTTCAACTACAGTTGCAAGAAGGAGTATGTTGAGTGGATCACGGACGCCAAGCAGGAAGAGACCCGCAAACGGCGCATTGCCCAAGCACTAGAAAAGATCCGCGATGGTGAGAAGAAAGAGGAGAAGCACCAGATGCACTGAACGATAGAAGTCTGCCACAGGCTTCCAACGTTGCAGGTTGTGCAGGTTAACAGTTTTTCAGCGCGGGCCGGGTTTTGCGCGAGGGCATCCCAATAGATTCGCACTCCCCTCGGCTCATGGACATTCGGATCGACCACCTTACGAAATACTACGGTTCCCAAGCCGCCGTGGACGACATCAGCTTTCAAGTCAGCGCGGGGGAGGTTTTGGGCTTTCTAGGACCCAATGGTGCCGGAAAGAGCACCACCATGAAAATGATCTGCGGGCTTATCGCCCCGAACAAAGGCACCATTGCTGTTGGTGGCAAGAGCGTGTCCGATGAACCGGGTGAGGTGCGCAAAATGATCGGGTATCTTCCTGAAAGCAATCCACTTTACGAGGACATGCCCGTTCTGGATCTTTTGCGTTTCGCTGCGCGCGTGCAAGGCGTTCCGAAAGACCAGCAACTTCTGCGCATTCGTGAGATGGTGGACGTTTGCGGACTGGGCGATGAGAAGCACAAGAAAGTTGGGGAACTGAGCAAAGGATATCGCCAGCGTGTAGGATTGGCCCAGGCCATGGTACACGACCCACAAGTGCTCATTTTGGACGAACCGACAACCGGCTTGGATCCGAACCAGATCGTGGAGATCCGCTCGTTGATCAAAGAGTTGGGCCAGGCGAAAACGGTGATCTTCAGCACGCACATCCTGCCCGAGGTGGAGGCCATCTGCGATCGCATCCTCATCATCAACAAAGGGAAGATCGTGGCGGATGGGGCTCCCAGTCTTTTGCGGGCACAGGCACAAGGTGAATTGGTTCTCCATCTGCGGGTGGAGGATGCCGCGCGCGATACGGTGCTTGCTGGGCTTGGAACGTTGCTTGAGGTCGCATCTGCCCTCCCGCTCGGCGGATCCTTGGATCGCTACGAAGTGAAAGGCACCCAGGGAACCGACCCTGCCCGTGCGATCTTCCAACTCTGTGTGCGAAATGGCTGGACGCTCACCGAAATGCGTCCGCTCGAAACCCGCCTCGAAGACATCTTCCGTGACCTTACGCTGAACTGATGCGCACCGTTTTCATACTCGCCCGCAAGGAGCTCGCGTCGTTCTTCGACTCGCTGATGGCTTACCTGATACTGGTTGTCTTTCTTGGTGTGAGCGGCTTTTTCACGTGGTGGTTCGGTACCGATGTTTTCTTGCGCGGCCTTGCCGATCTGAGCACGTTTTTCAACGTTGCTTATTGGACCCTGTTCTTTTTCATACCGGCCATCACCATGCGCACGCTGGCCGATGAGCGTAAAAGCGGAACACTTGACCTCTTGCTGACCAAAGCCGTAAGCGATAGGCAAGTAGTGGCCAGCAAGTTCCTCGCATGTTTCGTGTTGATAGCATTGGCGCTTGCGTGCACCCTACCCTACTGGATCACCATCGCATTCGTCGGTGACGTTGACCACGGTGCGATCGCATGCGGATACCTGGCGCTGCTTTGTATGAGTGCTGCGTACATCGCCATTGGGATCTATGCCAGCAGCCTTACGAACAACCAGATCGTCGCCTTCTTGATCGGTCTGGCCATTATCGCGGTGTTCCATCTGGCCTTTTCCGTTATGGCCTCGAGCTTTACCGGCGTTATCGGCGAAACGTTGAAAATGCTGAGTACCGGCACTCATTTCGACAGCATGAGCCGTGGCATCGTGGATAGTCGTGACCTGATCTGGTTCGGCACGCTCGTAGTACTTGGGCTTTCACTTGCGGAAATGAACCTGGCCAAACGATTGGTGAACGACTGACCTTTCATCAATACTGAAAAATGAGAACCCGCGGTCAACTTCTCCGGAACACGCTTCTGCTGATCGCAGCGCTCGTGCTGGTGAATTTGATCGGCCAGCGCTTCAACTTCCGGTGGGATGTAACAGGCGATCAGCGTTATTCGCTGAGCCCATCTACGGTTAAGCTCTTGCAAAGCCTTCCGGAAGCGGTGACCGTAAGTGCCTACTTCACGGAAAAAATGCCGCCCGACCTGGCAATTGCGAGACAGGACTTCAAGGAGCTGCTAGTGGAATATGCCGCCGTAAGCAAGGGCAAGGTTGTTTTCGAATTCACCGATCCCAATCAGGCGGATTCGCTCGAGGCAAAAGCCCAACAGGCAGGGGTGCAACCGTTGATGGCCCAAACCCGGGAAAAAGACAAGGCCGAAAGCATGCGGGTTTATATGGGCTGCACCGTGCGCATGGGCGATCGCACGAGTTCAGTTCCTGTGATCCAGCAAGGCAGTGCGTTGGAGTGGATACTCAGCAGCGCCATCAAGGAGGTCAGCACCGCAGAAAAGCCGGTACTCGGCCTTATGCAAGGGCACGGTGAGCCACCAATTGAAGCGTTGAACCAACTGGTCCAAGGTCTCAGTGTGATGTACAGTGTTACGCGTATGGCCATCTACGATACCGTGCCCATCAACGACCGGTTCAGTGGACTGCTCATCGTCGATCCGCAAGACACGTTTCCGGCAGCCCAACTTCAACGCATCCACGAATACCTCGCTCGAGGCAAGGGGGTTGTTATCGCATACAGTGCCGTTCGCAGCGACTTGGGAACCACGACGCCTGTGGCCGAAATGCGGTATACCGGTTTGGAGCCTTGGTTGGAGCAGCACGGGATCCGCATTGAACAACGGATCATTGCGGACCAGCGTTGCAATCAAGTGCAGGTGATGCAACAGATGGGCAATTTTCAACTTCCGGTCCAGATCCCCTTTCCCTATTTCCCGGTGATCAGCAGCTTCGCAGACCATCCGATCAGTAGCGGTTTGGATGCTGTCGTATTCCAATTCTGTGCACCGCTATTGCCTGCAGGCGACAGCACAAAGCACTTTGCACCGTTGTTGTTCACAAGCAACAAGAGCAACGCGCTACCGTCTCCACAAATGCTTGATGTATCACGTCAATGGAGCGAGGTCGACTTCACCCTGGGGCCGCAAGTGGTGGGTGCTGAAGTGGAAAGCACATTTGGAGGTACAGCACCGGCACACCTCGTGATCTTCAGCAATGGTGGTTTCTGCGTGAACGGCACCGGCCAGCCGCCCATGCAATTGCACGAAGGCAACATCGATCTGATGGTGAACGCTGTTGATCGCGTGACCGGCAGCAATGACCTGCTGGGGCTCCGCGGTAAAGAGGTCAATTACCGTCCGATCCAAGAATTGAGCGATACCATGCGCAGCGGGCTGAAGACCATGAACCTGTTGCTGCCAGTGATCACGGCGCTTTTGTACGGCCTCGGTCGCCGGGCATGGAGAAGGGCACAGCGAATTCGCCGAATGGCCCCCGATCATGTTCGGTAAGCTGCGCGCCGGTCATTGGCTGGTCATCCTCGTATTGCTTGGTGGGCTATGGTGGTGGAGCGGACGAGTAAGTCCAAAGGCTCAACAACGTACGTTCAAAGAAGTGTTGGTTCAGCTTGATTCCTCCACCATCACAGCATTTACCCTGGTTCATGCACCGTTCAAAGGCTTTCCCAACATTCGGTTCACTCGGTTGAACGGGAATTGGCAAATGGTCATGGGCCGTGATACCGCTTGGGCTGATCCCGAGCCCGTGAACGATGTGCTCACCGCATTCAACGATATGCGTGTTCTGCGACTTGTTGGTCCCATGAGAAGCGTGGCCCAGTCATACAATCTGGACACGTTGAATGCTGAACACTTGATCGTGGAATCGCTCAGAATGCGTTACGAATTACGGGTAGGCAAACACTCCGGTGGTGATGATCACCAGACCGTAGTGAACCCGCTGGGAGACACCATGGCCTATGCCATTGCCGGGCTCCTTGGCATGCGCACCAACTTGCCTTTCAGTGGATGGATGCCCAAGTATTTGGTGAACGGTGATCCGGCGAACTGGAAGCGCCTCACTTTCCAATTTCCTGGAGATAGAAGCTATGCAATGGAAAAACGCGATGGCAATTGGTTCATCGCCAACGTCGCCCTGGACCCTGTGAAGATCGACCGGTACTTGGGCAGTCTCGCCAGATCACGTGGGCAGGAGCTTACAGACCCCAACGACACATTAACCGCTCAGCTTGCGTACCGATTGATCGTGGAGGACACAACGCGCACTTTGCCTGTGGTTGTGGTGGTTGCAGCTTTGCAAGACCGTTTTATTGTTCGAAGTTCTTTGAATCCGATGAGCATAATGCCTTTCGACGCGAAGAACGAAGTGCCTCGAATGTTCCGGCCGCCCACGGCTTTTCTTCCAGATACGGCTGCCCCTCCGCGGCGTTAAGCTTTCCACCAACGGATCTTCACATGTTGCCGAAGGCCGCTGTTCGGGCCAGCTCCTGAATGTTCATTTTCGCTGAACACGTAGGGGGACATCCGAATTCAGCCAAGTACGTGGGATCCATGCCATCTTTTGGTCTTGCATTGTATCGGCATCGATGTAGCACAAGATCCGGCCATGGCCTGACCTTCGGAACCCCAGTTTCAACGAAAGGTCTCACCAGATCCATTACCCATCCATGAACCAGATCGGCAACTTGATCGATCGCTGGGAGAAAGCGATCCTCGTGTGCGTCATTGCGTTGAGTGTTGTTTTGGGGATCTGGCGAGTGAATAGCCAGCAACTCAGCATTGATGCTGGTCAAACCGACAACTTCTGGCCCATCGTCGATCACCTGTTGGATGGTGAAGGATACACGCTTTGTTATCCACTGTACTTCCCATTCTGCCCTGGTCAACAGGCTCCGCCAACGGCTATGCGCGAGCCGGTCCCTGTTCTCTTGTTCGCCGCTGCTGCGTTTGTCAGTGGGCGGTCTTTGCTTATTTCCATGCACGTGCAAGTCCTGCTTGCCGCATTGGTTGTTCTATTGACCTATCGTTTCGTTCGACGCCTCGGGGGTCCACGTGCAGCCTTATTCGCAGCTTTAGGTTGGGCGCTCTACCTGCCTGCACTGATGATCGAGAATCAGCTTAGTGCCGATCTCGCGGGTACCTTTTTCCTGATGTGGAGCGCTTGTGCCTTGCAAAGCGCACTTGAAGAGCGAACATTTATTCGCTGGGCACTTACAGGCTCCCTCCTCGGCCTGGCTGTATTGTCCAGATCATCCATGCTGCTGATGCTGTTACCGTGGTCCTTGGCAGCGTTTTACCGGACTGGCGACGGATGGCGGATGCGCTCTGGTTGGAAGAATGCGGCCGCTCTTGGCGGAATGATGCTGCTTGTTCTAAGCCCGTGGATGTTGCGCAACAAGCAGACCTTCGGAAAGGCTTGGCCGGGCACATCCATGAACGGCTATAACTTCTGGCGCATGAATTCCCAAGTTGGAACCGCTGAGGATCCGCATTACGTGGATTCCTTCGAAGCTGACACGATGATGCAGAAGTTACTGGCCAAGCGCACTGATCTGCGGGGCAATGAGAACGAAGCGGAAATGGATCATGTTTACCTTGAGGAGGGTTTGTCCCAGGTGAAAAAGCATCCGGTCAAGTACGTTCGCCTTTGCGGCTATCGGCTTGTGCAGTTGCTCACGAACTGGCGTGTAAAGGAGACATACGGAGTGCGACTTACAACGATCGATCATGTCATGCTCGCCCAACAACTGTTCTTTCTGTTATTAGCAGGCATTGGTCTCCGGTGGCGCCATCCAACCCGGTGGATCTGGCTACTGGCCATCGGTGTTCAGCTCGCGGGCTACTCGGCCTTTGTCGGGCAAATGCGCTATGTGATGCCGATCATGCCCTTCTTCCTGGCATTTGCAGCACTCGCCTTGTCCCGCTTGCTGTGGGGCCAGAAACAGGTTTGATCAACGAAAAGTCAACGAAAGGCTCTTAGCATATTGATGCGGTCT
>JANNYL010000410.1:0-5769 GCA_031410075.1 Flavobacteriales bacterium | reverse complement strand
CCGCACAGCAACGTGCATAGAACCAGTGTGAACGTTAGCCGCTTCATGGGTCGATATTTCGCATACTGTCATACACAACACTCCTCAGATTGGGTCGGTCCATCTTGTAGCCCACCGTGGTATTTCGAACGCGAACCTGCTGCGTGCCGGAATTGAACTTCACGTGCTTCAATTGGAACGAATACCGATTGCTGCCATTGGAAACACGGCTATCCCAATAACCAGGATAGAGAAAGAACAAAGAGCCCAGAGTATTTCCGGTGATGCGCGTTTTATCGTCGAAGGCGCTGATCTTCATGTACTCCACCGTAGCGAAACCTTTGTCAATGAGGAATTCCCAGTACAATGGATCGATGAAATAGAATTTCATATCCTGTTTCGTTCGTTTGCGCCTTTTCCATTTCGCGGGATCCACACCCTCCTCTTCCGGCGTGGCTGTTGCAGTGCCCAAGCTGTCCGTTCCCATATCACCTTCCGTGTTGTGTTGTTCTACCTTCACTTTACGACGTTTGCGCAGCAGGCCTTTACCACGCAACTGCTCCCGCTTCACCGCACGAGCTTGCTCGTAATCCCACATCCATTGCACAATGTTGATGTTGCGTGCCACTCGCGAGTAGGCCAAGAAAGAACCAAGGTCCTCGCGCTTGAGATCCTCGGTTCCTATCACTGTTCGGGTTGGAAAATGTTTGGCAACCATGGAACGGATGACACCCGAGAACTTCGGCGAGCGCTCCTCACCAAGCACGTAACGTGTGCGGTAACCGTAGGTGTGGTCCTCTACGAAATCGATCTCGTCCAACAACAGCAATGCGCCCTTGTTCTTTCGCAATTTGCGCTCCAACTGGTTGTTCAGGAACGCGTCCACGAAGTTCTTCGCCGTACCTCCGTTATCCACATAGCGTTTCAGGCAATCGTCGCGGACAGTAATGTCTTTGCGGAAGTGGATCGCCTTGGACAAGAGCACGTCCACAACACCTGCCCGGTCGCCCTTTTCCAAAAAATACACCAGTGCCTCGTTGTTCGTGTTGAACGCTGGCTTGCCTCCAAGGTAATAGCCGGAAGTGTCCACGGTGCTGATGAGAGAGCTGTCGCGCAGCAGAAAGGACAGGTTGTGCAGGACACCCTCACCCTTTGGGAAGTACTTCTCGTAGCCATCCACTAAAAAACCATCAAGGCCCATGTCGGGCATTATGTACAGGTAGCGTCGAAGTCCTTCAGCCAGGAAATACAGAAAACTCTTCTCTTGAGGATCGCTCAGGTGGTACCGGAACGCACGTTCGATACAAGCGTAATAGTGGTGCCCTTCCATAAGCACTTGCAGCGCTTCGATGCGCGCCATGTGCCTTACGTTCCGGAACATTGCACCATCCACGACCTCGGTGCTTCCACCGCGCAAGTTGCTGTCGGACGCGAGCCAGCCCGCTATGAAGTCGATCCGATCACGGGCATCCGGATGGTCGGAAAGCAGGGCTGTTCGTGCGTTCTGCTCGCTCACCGCGCTGGTCTTCTCCACATCGGCTGTGTCAATTTTCTGCTCCATGTGCGGGTCCAGAAAGAGCATGAACGTGGAAATGGTCCACTGCAGATCGTACCCCGCCTTGCGCGCCATCCAAGCGCCCATACTATCCGCCACATGTTCCATCTGGCGGTCCTCGTGCGCTTTGTCGATGCGCATCTCATAGTTCGAATTGCGGTTTCGCCGATCATAGAGCTTCAACTTGTTGAAGAACCCCGCGCGGTTGTCATCGTTGAGGAAGTGCGACACTTCGTGCCCCATTACACCCGCCAGCGCCGCTTCATTCGGCATTTCCGCCAGGATGCCCACGTTCATGAACAAGGAACCGTCGTGCACAGCGAACGCGTTCAACTCGGCATCGCGCGCCATAAAGACCCGCGCTTTGGAGCCCGGCACCACCGCCGCAAGTACTCGACCCAAGTATGCCTCTGCCAAGGGTGGATCGTAATAGACCCTGCCTGAACCCATGATGTTCTTCTTCCCGTACGCGGTCATCTCAGCAAATCGCTCAACGTCGCGCTTTCGGAATTCCTTGTACGGTTCGTTCGCCATGCGATCGTAATCACTTCGGGCGTCCACACGGTACGCAGGTGGAACCGTTTGTGGAAAGCGGTACAACTGCTCGCTCACCTGCGCTGCTACCAAATAGGTACTTACCATGAACAAGGCGATAAGCAATGCACGCGAACACCTCGTGATCGCTTTTTCCCGCACGATCGCCGAACTCGAGTTCGGCGCGCTGGGGCAAGCTGTCACGTGGTCTGAAGCATCCAGTTCAAACTTCATATGATCCGATCGCTTTTGAACTGGTGAATGATGATCGGGGCGAGCAGCGGGCCTCTGCATGCTGCCCCACTCGCAGTTAAGTGTCTGTAATAATATGGCAATTCTTCAGAATGGCTAAAGGGATCTTTCCGCTATGCCGCTCGGGGAAAGCGATATGCATGCACACAGGGTCAGAGTGCCGGACTCCTACTTCCGTCCATGGTGGACCCCTCGTTCAATGTGGTCGCGCAGTAGGTGGCAGGGGTGGTTTTGATCTTTCCGTCCTCTCAGCGCTTGCTGAACTTCTCGATCATCGAGCCCTTATTTGTTTGGATGCGCAGGATGTACTGCCCAGCGCTAAGATCGCTCACATCCACGTCACCATTGCTGGCAGCAATGCTGCGCTTGATCTCGCGGCCACTGATATCCAACACCGCTATCGCATTGATCACACCGTTGTTCAACCGCACGTTCAACACATCATCGGCCGGATTCGGTTGCAGCGTTATGCTCACTTGTTCCGCCGTGTTCTCGGCAAGGCCGATATTCACTGCACACGGAGGCGTTGGAGCATTCGTGTAATCGAACGTCATTGGTGTGCAGGGAAACTGCAACACATTCACACCATCAACGGTCACCATGTCCGTGGGATAGAAGAACACAAGCGAGCTATCCCCTTGTATGTCCAGCACATTACCCTCCTTCGCATAGATCGTATTGAAATTGCCGAACACTTGAAGGAACGATCCAGCCTCGGCATATACCGTTAAGAAGGAGCCTATCAGGGTAACATCCAGATCACCGCAAACCCACACCGCGGCATTGTCAATTCCCGTGGTACCACTGCTGCTCACCGTGATGGCCGTGAAGTCGATGGGCAGATCCGTGCATTGTGCGTGACTTATTGTGGCGATAGAGAGCAAGCTGCCGAGCGTAAGGAATTTCTTCATGGGTCAGGTTTTGGAGGCGTTGGTTTCTGAGGTGGTTGACGGGCGAGCCTTTGTGTGCGTTGCTTGGATAAGAACGCATTTGCGAAAACGGTCCATTACGAAAAGAGCTGATCCCTTTCAACAGGATCGGCCCGAACCAACGATCGTCAGTAGCGCTCCTGCCAGTCCCCCAATACCTTCGCCCCTCCCCATGGGCACCCTCCGCAAGACCCTTGATAAGTACTACGGCACCTTCCGGCAGTTCAAGCTCGGCTACACATTGCTGAACCTGTTCAACCGGAAGAAGCTGCGACATGCGGAGGCGATGTACAAGAAGTACGGCATACAGCGCAGCGTGTTGTTGCCCATCAGCAGCGAGACCTTGCCGAAGACCACTACCGAAGCACCGTGGTTGGATGGGCCGGGAGCCGTGGAGAAGATGAGAGCGAGCGCGGGGTTCAAGCGCTTCGATGCAGCCACCCAAGAAGCATTGGCGCATTGGCCTTCGGATGGCTATGTGGTATTGCGGGGCTTGTTCTCGAAAGAAGAAGTGGCGGCGATAAACGCCGAGATGGACCGCTTGATCCACGACAAGGTGGTCGACTTCAACTTCACCGGGCGCAAGGTGATGTTCGCCTTCCACCACAGCGAACTGCTGCGCAAGGCGGTGCACGATCGCCGCATTTTGGATGTAATGGACTTCCTGCTCGGCAAGCGGGTGAAGGTGTTCCAGAGCATCAATTTCCTCACGGGCAGCGAGCAGGCCGCACACAGCGACAGCATCCACATGACCACGCATCCGCTGGGCTATATGACCGCCGCGTGGATCGCGCTGGAGGAGATCACCCCGAACAATGGGCCACTGGAGTACCACGTGGGCAGCCACACCCTCCCCTATTTGCTGAACGGATCGTACGACCACGGCGGCAACAAGTTCATCATTGGTGAAGATGCTTATGCTCGTTACGAAGAAGCCGTTGACAAGTCGATCGCGGAAGGGCATTTCGAAAAGCGCGAGTTCCACGCGCAACCCGGTGATGTGCTCTTCTGGCATGCGAACTTGCTCCATGGCGGCAAGAAGATCACTGGCTCAGGGGCCGGCGTGACAGGTTCAGCGGTATCCCGCAAGAGCATGGTGATCCACTGCTTCGCCGATGATGTGCTCTGCTACCATGAGCTGACGCAGCGGGTGGCGATGATGGAGTGAAGAGGGCTGACGACCGTATCAGTTAGCAGTTCAGTAGTTTACAGTTCGCAGTTCTGCAGTTGGCGGTTGTAGATCCACGTTGTGGGGGTGGTCCAAACTTGGTTTCTTCGTGAAAACAACTGGCTATGGGTACGTTCAAGGATCTTATCGTCTACAAGAAGGCGTTTTCGTTGGCTCTTCAGGTAAGGGAAGTGACACGGAAGTTCCCGCGCGAAGAGCTTTACACGCTTACTGATCAGGTGCAGCGATCGTCGCGCAGTGTTTGTGCGAATTTGGCGGAGAGCTACCGGAAGAGGCGCTACGTGTCCCACTTCATTTCCAAGCTCACGGACTCGGACGCAGAGTGCTCGGAAACCATCGTACACCTGGACTTCGCTTTGGCCTTCGGTTACATCACAGCCGAACAGCACGGACCGATGGTTGATGAATATGATCAAGTAGGCAAGCTGCTGAACGATATGATGAACGACCCCTACAAGTACGGCGTGCGTCGGTCATAGCTATACCAGAATGCAACTGCAAACTGAAAAACTGGAAACTGCCAACTGAAAACTGGAAAACTGAAAAACTGCCAACTCCCATTCAGCCCTCCGGTACATTCGCGCCCCCTATGAACTGCCTTTCCGTAGAACGCCTCGCCAAACGTTATGGCCCGCGCCAATTGTTCAGTGACGTTTCCTTCGGCTTGGAGAAAGGTCAGAAGACCGCCATCGTGGCCCGCAACGGCACCGGCAAAAGCACACTGCTGAAGTGCATCGCCGGTCTGGAGAAACCCGATGAAGGCAAGATCACCTTCAACAAAGGGCTGCGTATCGGCTACCTGGACCAGAACGTATCGATGACCGCCACGCACTCGCTGGTGGACGAAATGCTCGATCAGGACGATCCGGTAACGAACGCCATTCGCGCATACGAGCACGCGGTGGAAAGGCACCTCGGTGATGAGGCCATGCACGACGCCATCGAGAAGATGACGGAGAACAACGCGTGGGACCACGAAGCCCGTGTGAAGCGCCTGCTCTTCCAGTTCAACCTGCGCGATCTGGAGCAACCGGTGAACACGCTCAGTGGCGGTCAGCAGAAACGCGTGGCGATGGCCAAGGTGCTCATCAACATGCCCGATGTACTGATCCTGGACGAGCCCACCAACCACCTCGACATGCAGATGATCGAGCAGCTGGAAGAAGAACTCAGCGCGCCGGGAGTAACGCTTTTGCTTGTAACGCACGATCGCCACTTTCTGGACAATGTGTGCGACGAGATCATCGAGATGGAGTTCGGTTCCTTCACTCGTTTCAAAGGGAACTACAGCTACTATGTGGAGAAGAAGGCCGCACTGGACGAGGTGCGCG
>JANNYL010000409.1:0-7672 GCA_031410075.1 Flavobacteriales bacterium | reverse complement strand
ACCACCCTCGTACCAACACCCGCGCCGGATACCGGCGTGCAGCACATGAGCACTGCCCCCAAGGAAGCCAAACGCGTAACCACCCATGTGCTTCAGGAAATGAAGCAATCCGGAGTACCCATCGCCATGCTTACTGCATACGATTACTCGCTCGCGCGATTGGTGGATGGTGCCGGCATCGATGTGATCCTGGTTGGCGATAGCGCCAGCAATGTGATGGCCGGGCATGAGACCACATTGCCCATCACACTCGATCAGATGATCTATCACGCGGCTGCGGTAGTTCGCGGTTGTTCCCGGGCTTTGATCGTTGTGGATCTTCCGTTCGGAACGTACCAGGGCAATTCAAAGGGTGCGCTCAATTCAGCCATTCGTATCATGAAGGAAAGCGGGGCGCATGCGGTGAAGCTCGAAGGCGGGCAGGAGGTGTTGGACAGTGTTGAGCGGATCCTCACGGCAGGTATTCCGGTAATGGGTCATTTGGGCCTTACGCCGCAGAGTATTTACAAGTTCGGCACCTACGTGGTGCGAGCACGGGAGGAAGAAGAAGCGGAACGATTGAAGCGCGATGCCAAATTGTTGGAAGAGGCCGGCTGTTTTGCGCTGGTCGTGGAAAAGATCCCGGCCACACTGGCTGCTGAAGTAGCGAAGAGCGTGAGCATTCCGGTGATCGGTATCGGCGCTGGTGGTGGTGTTGATGGACAGGTACTCGTGCTGCACGATATGTTGGGGATCAACCAAGAGTTCAATCCGCGGTTCTTGCGCCGCTATGCGGATCTGCATACGGTGATCACCGGTGCTGTGGAAGGGTATGTCCGCGATGTGCGCGGCAGGGATTTTCCCAACAGCAACGAACAATACTAGGGCGCAGTGGAGCTACTTTATGAGGATGCGCACCTGCTCGTTGTGAACAAGCCGGGTGGGTTGCCAGCCCAGCCCGATAAGACCGGTGATCCCTCGTTGATGGATGCACTGCGGATGCAGTTCCCGAAAGATCTTTCGCTCGAACTTCCGCATCGGCTGGATCGGCCGGTGAGCGGAGCGATATTGATCGCGCGCAGTCAGGAAATGTTGGCCGCACTGAACGCATTGTTCGCCTCACGACAGGTGACAAAAAGCTACTGGGCAGTGGTGCATGGCGCGCCTCCCGTTTCCGGCGTTTGGGAGCATCGGCTCCAACATGACACACATCACAACAAGACCCGCGTTACCGATAGCGATGATGTTGAACCAGCGATCGTGTCCTACAAGAAATTGGCGCAAGGCGAGCGCTATGCACTGATCGAACTTGTTCCGCAAGGCGGGCGGTTCCACCAGCTGCGCGCGCAATGTGGTGCTGCCGGATTTCCGATCAAGGGCGACGTGAAATACGGAGCGCGGCGTGGTGAAGCGGACCGCACGATCTCGTTGCATGCGCGATCGCTCGCGTTCAAGCATCCGATCACCCATGCACATATAGACATCATTGCTCCCACTCCTGAGACGCCGCTTTGGAAGGCCCTGCAGGAAATGTGCTGATCGGATAAAGTGTCCCTTTTCTCGGTCACATCGGGTCCACATCCACCACAAGCTGCACCGCCCGGTGTGCTTGTTCCGCGAAGAGCCGATCGATCACTTCCCGCATGAATTCCTTTTCGGACCGATATGCGTTGCGGTCCAGCTTCACCAGTATTGCCCGCAGGTGTTTGTCCCGAACCCGCGCCACAGGCGGTGGTTCAGGACCGAGTACGCGATCACCGAGCCGTTCGCGCAACATGGCCGCCAATGCCTCGGCACTGTGCGCCACACGTTCTTCGACACGGTGCTTCAACGTGAACCGTACCAAGCGCGTGAAAGGCGGATAGCCATGTGCACGGCGATGTTCCAATTCCCGCGTGTACATGCCTTCGGTATCGTGCGCTACCACCAACCCGATCACAGGATGCTGGATGTCCCGAGCCTGGATGAAGACCGTGCCCGGATCCCGTTTGCGCCCGCTGCGACCTGCCACTTGCGACATCATTTGAAAAGCACGCTCGTGCGCGCGCATATCCGGGAAGCGCATCAGGTGATCGGCGTTGATGATGCCGACCACTGTGACCTGATCGAAGTCGAGACCTTTCGTCACCATCTGCGTGCCTACAAGAACATCGAGATCACCATCGCCGAACCGGGAGAGGATCCGTTCGAACGCATGCTTGCCCCTTGTGGTGTCCTGGTCCATCCGCGCGATACGTGCGTCCGGTAGAAGCAGCGCGAGTTCTTCCTCGATCTTCTCCGTACCGAAGCCGATCATTCGCAAACGGTTGCTTCCGCAGGCGGAACAATTTACCGGTGGCGGATAGGTGCGACCGCAGTAATGGCAACGCAGGCCATGTTGTTGTTTGTGGTAGGTGAGGCTCACATCGCAGTGCTCACACTCGGGGACCCAACCGCACGATTCACATTGCCAAACAGGCACGTATCCGCGGCGGTTCTGGAAGATGATGGCTTGCTCCTTCCGGGCAATGGCGTCCTCGATCCCTTTGAGCAAGGTCTCGCTGAAATAGCCCCGCATCTTTTTGCGCTTCTGGGCATCGGTGAGATCAACGCGAACCACCTTGGGCAACACGGCATCCCCATGTCGCACGAGCAATCGGGCAAGCCCATATTTGCCTTGGTGCGCGTTGAAGAAGCTTTCCATGCTGGGGGTTGCCGATCCCAGTACCACCTTGGCCTGGTGCAAGCCGGCCATTACCACGGCCATGTCGCGAGCGTTGTACCGTGGCGATGGATCGTGCTGCTTGTAGCTGGCATCGTGCTCTTCGTCCACCACGATAAGACCCAATTTGTGGAAGGGAAGGAACAAGGCTGAACGAGCGCCCACCATCAGTGGATGGCCTGCGGGATCATTGAGCATCCGCAACCAAAGCTCTGTCCGTTCACGGGGCGAAAGACGGGAATGGAAAACGCTAACGCGATCACCGAACCGATCACGCAGCCGCCCGATAACTTGTGTTGTGAGCGCGATCTCGGGAAGCAGGTAGAGCGTTTGTTCACCGCGCTGCATGGCCGCATCGATCAGCTCCATGTACAATTCCGTTTTGCCGGAGGCGGTGACGCCGTGCAGCAGGCAAACCGGTTTTTCAAGGAGCGCATCCTGAACTTCTCGCAAGGCCGCACGTTGGGCTTCGGAGAGCTCCTTTTTCCGGCCCTTGGCTGAGGATGAAGGAAGCGATCCCGCAGGTCGCTCATACACTACGAACAGCCCTTTTTCGACAAGCTTTTTCAGGTGCGCTGCGGTGGTGCTGGTGGAGCGGAGCAGGAGATCCCGCTTCACTTCGCGTGGCTCCTCCGAAAGACACTGGCTGATCTCCACGTAGCGCATCAGCATGCCCAGGAGCTTGGGTGCTTTGTCGAGCTTGTCGAACCAGGTGTGGAGCGCTTCTTCGGTCGAAGCCTCGGGTGAGAGCTTCACGAAGCGGTCCATGCGCGGTGTGAATTTTTCGCCGATCTCCTCCGCGATCATCAACGCACCCTGATCGAGCAATTGTTTGATCACCGGCATGGGGTCCTTCAGCCCGAGCAATTGGCCCGCTTCACCCAGGTTCATTTCTTGGCGCAGCTCCAATGCGTCCATCAACGCATCGTGCTTGTTGTTGCCGCTCCAATTCGTTGGTTTATCGGCTGCCGCTACCAATCTCGTTTCGCTCGTGAGCACCAAGGCACCCGGCATTGCGGCCAACATCACTTCTCCCAGCGTACACATGTAGTGGTCGCTTATCCGGTGCCAAAGGTCGAGTTGCTGCGACGTGACGATAGGCGTATTGTCCAACACCGAAAGGATCGGCTTGATCGCTGACAGCAGTGAAGTCCCGTCATTCAATCGGCTTACAATACCGGAATACAACTTTCTGCCTTTTCCGAAATTCACAACCACCCGGCAACCGACCGCCACGTTGTTTTCCAGTTCGCTCGGTACCAGATAGGAGAACGTGCCAGGGACGGAAACGGGGAGGATAAGATCGGCGAACACGGGGAGCAAGTTTACCGCGTGAATTTCCGAGGTGTGTTTTATGCGCCTGCCGCGTGGATCGCCGCCCCTGTTGTTGGCCCAAGTTCACGATCGATCCATCGGTTAAGCGCGTTGGACCTGTATAGAATGGTGCTGCTGATGGCAGGCGGCAGGCAACATTGGCGCTGTTCGTGCTGTCCTAACCCTTGAACACCGATCCGGAACAACATGGACCCGAACAAGAAGTTGAAGAAGCGTTCGATAGCACGCTCATTGTATGACCTCAGTACACCTGTATTGGACAGGTACTATCGCCAGATGCGGAAACACGTGCGATTTCCTCGCTACTACAACAAGGCATTGAACTGGTGAACCTGGTCTTGATGACCGGTTTTTGAGCGCGGTTGCGTTGCCGGTGATCCGTTAGGCCATTTCGTACTACGGATCCATTCGATACAATCGCTCTTTTTCCACATGGCTTCTCCGGGTAGTTGATCCTGTAGACCCCGCTGCGCAGCGACCTCCTCGCAGCGCCCTAGGAAAAAACAGCGGCGCATTTTTGGACGCCACAGTATCGCAAAAGGGTATTGGAGCTGCCGATCCTTCTCAACGCTGATCGGGTTCACAACCTGTGCTTCTTTCTGATAAAGGCACCGAACATGCCTGCGGTCGTTTTGGAGGTTGATCTGAGGCTGGATGTCCACAACCCTTCAGAGAGGGGTGTTGAAAAGTAGAAAGCCCCTGCCGAAGCCCCCCATTGTGCGCGCATACCTTCGGCGCCGAACCTTAACGCTACGCGCGTACCATGATGGCGTACAAATTCCTCAACTGGGCTGCTTCTGCAAGCCTCGCTATCGCTTTGATCGGCTGTGGTAGTGGCGGTGATGAGCATAATGGTCATACCTCCAATGCCGACACGCTCGATACCACGGCAAAGACCACCGAGCCTGGGCTGATGGTCATTGGTGGCAAGATCTTCAGCATTCCCTCTCCGGTGCAGACCGCCTTGCTGATCAGAAAGCTTGGCCTGCCTTACGAAAAGAGCCTGCCGATGCCGGCGGATGCGATGGAGAAGTTGGTTACCAAAGCGCAACGCTCGTTAGCGCTAGGAGCGTACGGTGCGGATCTGGCCTACGTGACTGTTCACAAGGACGGACAGCGCGCGTTGAACACGCTGCAGGTAGTTCAGAAGATCAGCGCTCAGTTGGAGTTGAGCAACGCCTTCGATCAGGAGATGATGGATGGATTCAAGAAGAGCATCAGCAACGAGGATAGTTTGCTCCGTTTCACCGGCAAGGCCTTCCGCATGGCGGATCAGTACCTGAAGAACAACAATCGCGATGATGTGAGTGCCTTGGTACTGGCCGGTGGTTGGATCGAAGGGATGTACCTCACCCTGAGCAACACGAATGAGAAGTCCGATGCTTCACTTACCAATCGGTTGGGAGACCAGCGCAAAACGATCGAGAATCTGATCGTGTTGTTGGAGCGGACCGACACGGAAAAGAGCCAGGGTGCGCTGATCGCGGGTTTGAAAGATGCATTGAGCGCCTATGCCGACGTTACTACCGCGTATCAATTCCAGACACCTACTGTGGACACGGAGAAGAAGACCACCTACGTGAACAGTACAAGCACAGTGTCCATGACACCTGAACAGTTCAAAGCGATCGCCGCTAAGGTGAAAGCACTCCGTACCCTGATCACCGCCTGAACCATGTGCAAGACGACGAACCTTATTTTCCTCGCCGCCACCCTTTCGTTCGGCTCGGTGGCCAATGCCCAGTGCGATACGATCGCGAGCGTTTGTGAGAAGCACATCAGCGCCACCTACATTCCTGATGGTCAGTTCTACCGAGCACTATTGCGCGAAGATGAGATGGCCGAATTCGGATTGACCCTGTTCGGTGGTACTACATATCGGGTTGCAGCCTGTAGCGGACTTTCTGACGGGAACCTGATATTCAGCGTGTACGACAAGGACCGTAATGTGCTTTACACCAATAAGGAGTTCAACAACGATCCGTATTGGGATCTCGTGATCGCCAGCACCATTGATGTCACCATCGAAGCCCAATTGGACCAGACCAAAGCCGCCAGTGGCTGCGCGGTGATGCTCATCGGTTTCAAGAAGTAGTTTGTAACGCGGTTCTCTGCCTCTTGTTGACCCGTGTCCGAGTCGTGGTCTGCGGTCCTGGTGTTACCTGAGTTTTACCAGACCTTGTATCGGGCCTGTGGTGCGATCGCACGATCGCCGCGTCATGCCTTCATTTCGTTGATAGGATAGGAAGTCGCAGAACTTTCCTTGGATCCTGGCGTAAAGAGGGCTGCTATTTTCTGGCTTCGGCCATTGAACGGCGTGCCCGGAAATGAGTGAAAAGATCCTAAAAGCGCTGCTGCAACTCTTCGCGATCATCGTGAAAGTTGATGGCTCTTCATCTGCTGGAACCAGCGGCAGTGTTGCCGTTTCGCGGTTCCTTCGCCAGCAATTCACACTGGAGCAAGCGATGGCCCACATGGCGGCCTTTGAATCGTTCGTGCTCGCATTCCACTCTAGCGGAGGTGCCAGCCAGAAAGGCCGAAAGCGCACCAGCCTGAACAGCGTGAAGGTGTTGAAGATCTGCGTGCAGGTGAACGAAGAACTGACCCAGCGGCAGAAATTCGTGGTGTTGGTGCACTTGCTGGAGTTGATCCATGCGGGGGGGGAAGTAGGGGAGCAGGAGCAGGAATTCGTGAGCACCGTTGCCGAATCGTTCAACATCGCGAGTAGTGAATTCCAACGTTGCCAGGCGTTCGTTCTGGCCGGTGAGGAGCGCCAGGATATGGCTGACATGCTGTACATCGATGCAGCGAACTGTGCTGATTCCTCGAATTCGAGGCACTTGCATGCACATGGTCTGGAAGGTGAGATGCGCGTGCTCAATGTGCCGAGTGTTGGACTCTATCTGATGCGCTACCAGGGCAACGATCGGGTGCTGCTCAACGGACAGTCCATCATTCGCGACCAAGCCTATGTACTGAGCAATGGCGCTTCGGTGAGGCCACCACAAGGTCAACCGATCTATTACAGCGATATCCTTTCGAGTTTTCTCAATGGTGAGGGGCGTGACCGTCTCGTTTTCAAGGCGGACAGTATCGAGTTCGCGTTCCCGAACGGAAGAGTTGGCCTGCACGAATTGCACATGGCCGAAACGAGCGGCAAGCTTATCGGCATCATGGGGGGCAGCGGCAGTGGAAAGAGTACGCTGCTCAATGTGCTCAATGGAAACCTGAAGCCCAGTAAGGGTCGCATCACCATCAATGGCATTGATGTGCACACCGAGAGCGACAAGATCCGGGGTGTGATCGGTCACGTGAGCCAGGACGACCTGCTTATCGAGGAACTCTCCGTGTTCCAGAACCTGTTCTTCAACGCCAAGCTCTGCTTCGGTGATCAGACCGACGAGAAGATCACGGAGCGCGTGTTGCGCTTGCTACAGACCCTTGGCCTCTATGAGACCAAGGACCTGAAAGTTGGAAGCCCGTTGGACAAGACCATCAGCGGAGGGCAGCGCAAGCGTCTGAATATCGCATTGGAACTGATCCGGGAGCCCAGTGTGCTCTTTGTCGATGAGCCCACCAGTGGACTCAGCAGTCGTGACAGCGAGCACATCATGGACTTGCTGAAGGAGCTGGCGCTGAAAGGCCGCATCATATTCG
>JANNYL010000408.1:0-8382 GCA_031410075.1 Flavobacteriales bacterium | reverse complement strand
TTCAACAACTTCGGCGTGAAAGAGGTGCTGGACACATTTGTACGCATCGCCCCCACCCCTGCCCCGCGCCCTACTGACCAAGGCACAATTGCTCCCGACCAAAAGGATTTCAGCGGGTTCGTTTTCAAGATCCATGCGAACCTTGATCCGAACCACCGTGACCGGATAGCGTTCATGCGGGTCTGCTCGGGTCACTTCGAACGGAACACATACTACCATCACGTGCGTTTGGGCAAGGAGGTCCGCTTCTCAACACCTACAACGTTTCTAGCCGCTCAGAAGACATTGGTTGAACAAGCCTGGCCCGGTGATGTCATCGGGCTGTTCGACACGGGGAATTTCAAGATCGGTGACACGCTTACCGAGGGTGCGGATTTCACCTTTCGAGGCATCCCGGCATTCTCTCCGGAGTTGTTCCGGGAATTGATCAACAAGGATCCCATGCGCAGCAAACAGCTCGAAAAAGGGATCAGGCAGTTAACGGATGAAGGCGTTGCACAGCTCTTCACCCAGTCCATTGGAAGTAAGAAAGTGGTAGGCTGCGTGGGCGAATTGCAATTCGACGTGATCCGCTATCGATTAGAGCATGAATACGGGGCGGTCTGCGAATTCCAGCAGATACAGGCCCACAAAGCCTGCTGGATCACGAGCGACAACGATGAAGAGCTGGCGGCATTTATTCGGGTGAAGCACACACAGATCCTTCAAGACAAGGACGACAATCCGGTATTCATGGCACCCAGCGCGTACATGCTGGAGCTGGAACGCCGTAACAACCCGGCGATCACGTTCCACACCACCAGCGAGTTCAAAACCGCAAGTGTTTGAACGCAAGAACGCCCCAGCAATGCCGGGGCGTTCTGAATGAGATAGGGAAGGAACTTATTTGGCCAACTCAGCCCACTTTTCGTACTGGGTTCCGGTCAGTGCATCTTTCAAGTGAAAGTCCAGCGCCTTTTCCATGGCCTGCCACTGGGCATTCATTTCACTTGCTCGTTCTTCCGGAGTGAAATTGCTCTGGTCGAACCGATGATTGACAGCTGCAAGTTCCATCTCGACATGCATGTATGCGGCAGCCACTTTGGTGCGTTGGTCCTGGTTCAATTGAACAGCGGCATCCACCTGCGTAACGTGCTTCTCAACGCTCGCACGCATGGCGGCAGTTTCTTCAGGGTAGTAGTCCTGGCCTTGCGCAGAGGCGATGGAAGCAGCTGCGCAGAAGAGTAAGGAGGTAAGAATGCGTTGCATGGTTTCTTGGCTTGTAGGTCAAAGATAGGTATGTCCCAGACGCAACAAAACACGTTGGGTTGCTTGCCATGAACCCTATGGTGTTAGCGAAACCCTTCTTAATAGGTTGTTAAGGGCCTACAAAGGCAGATACCCCCCTCTATTTTTGGGTGCTCCTTACAGCGTTATACACCATTCCATAGATGCGTCATCTGCTGCCACTACTCGTTTTCGCGGTCGTATCAACGGCCTGTTCAGCTCAGAAGGGATCAGGCGAAGCCACTTCGACCGCGGATCGCCGTCGACTTGAATTCGTCATCAAGGGAGGTGAGAAGGACAGCATTTTTCTAGCTAATTATTACGGCAACAAGCTGTACTACAGCGACACTGCTGTGTCGGACGCCAAAGGCCGCGTTGTTTTTGACCGCGCAAAGGGCTACAAGGCTGGGGTTTATGCTGTGGTTGTCCCGGGGCCGAAGTATTTCGAGATCCTCGTGAACGAACCATCGATAGTGATGGAAACGGATACGGCCAATTTGAGCGAGGGCCTGATCGTGAAAAAGAGCCACGAAAATCAGGTCTTCCTAGCATACGTGCGGTTCATCAATAAACAACGCAAGGAAGCCGAAGGCGTGAATAAAGAGCGAGAAGCCACAGTAGATACGGTCAAGAAGAGCCAATTAAGGGAGCGCTTGGTGGCTTATGAGAAGTCGATCAAAGACTACCAGTTGGACCTCATCGCCAAGAATCCCGGAACCTACGTAGCGACGATCGTTCGCATGAGCATATTACCCGATCAGGAAGCGATAAAACTCCCGGACGGAACGCTGGACAGCAGCGCAACATATTACTCGTACCGCACCCACTTCTGGGACAATACCGACCTGGCAGACGAGCGGATCCTCCGCACTCCGGTTTTCCAGAACAAATTCGATGAGTACATAAGTAAAGTGGTACCCCAGATCCCCGATACGATCAACAAATGCGCCGATGACCTGATCCGACGGATGGACCATGGCGAAGAACTGTTCAAGTTCGGTGTACACACCATCACGTACAAGTACGAAACCAGCGATATCATGGGAATGGACGCGGTATTCGTTCACATGGCGCAGACCTACTATTGCCCAAATGCTGGCAAACCTGGGCGAGCCACATGGCTTTCATCCGACAAACTTGACAAGCTCTGTGAGCGCGCCCGAAAACAGGCACCGATCATTATTGGTGCACAAGCCAAGAACATCATTCTACCGGATACCACTGAGCAGAACTGGATCAACATGTACAAACTCCCGCAAGAGTATGTGCTGGTCGTATTCTGGGACCCACACTGCGGTCATTGCAAGAAAACGCTTCCGGACCTGTACACACAGTACAAGGAGAAATTACGCCCCTTGAACGTGGAGGTGTGTGCTGTTTCGAAAGCCACGGACAGTACCTTGTTCGCAGATTGGAAGGCGTTCATCCGCGAGAACAAGCTGGATTGGGTGAACATCGGTCTTACGTGGAATGTATACAGGGAGGCAAAACAGAACCCCAACAAATACATCCCAAAGCTCACCACGATCGAAAGCCTCAACTATGCGGATGCTTGGGATGTTTACAGCACACCCAAGATCTTTCTGCTCGACGCTGAGCGGAAGATCGTAGGCAAACAATTGACGCCTGACCAGATGGTGGACTTGATCGCGAATCTCAAGAAGCGGAAACAGCGCGAATTGGATAAGGGGAAGTAGCCTCGTTCAACGCCGTTAGATAACGGTAACTGTAACGCTGATAGAGAGAAAGCACTACGCTCTCTATAGGCTGTCCGTCAGGTCATTTACCCTTCAGCAGTTCGCGCGCATTCTCAACTGCCGCTTTGGTGGTCTTTTTCCCACTGATCATTTGAGCAAGTGCCTGAACGCGCTCCTCATGGACCAACGGCCGAATGCTGGTGGTTACATGCTGTGCTTCGTGGTCCTTTGATACGAGCAAGTGTGTATCAGCCTTGCTGGCGATCTGCGGTAGATGTGTGATGGCGATCACCTGGCGGTCTTTAGCCATTTGGGCCATCAACGTACCAACGCGATAAGCGGTTTCGCCGCTAACGCCCGTATCGATCTCGTCGAAGATCACCGTAGGCAAAGATTTGCTCTTCGCCCCAAGATGAATGAGCGCGAGCATTACTCGACTCAATTCCCCACCGCTGGCAACCTTTTCAAGAGGCGCTGGAGCACGGTCCTTATTTGCGCTAAAACGTGCGCCAACCTTATCGATACCAGTTGCAGTTGGTTCTGTTTCCGAGTGCTCGAAGTGGAACACCGCATGCGGCATACCAAGGTTTTTCAGCAATTGCACGACTTGCTCAGCCAATGGCGCAAGAGATGCGATCCTTTTCGAACTGATGGAATGCGACTGCTCGTGAACCTGTTTGAACTTGCTGCGCTCCTCTTCTTGTGATTCAGCAATGGTCATGTTCGACGAGCGAATGCGGTGGATCCGCACACGAAGGTCATCACGAAGCGCGATCAACCCGGCCACATCGAGCACACGGTGTTTCTGTTGAAGGCGTAAAAGCAGATCCAACCGGTCCCTCATTCGCTCCGCCTCTTTCGGATCCGTGTTCAAGTGGCCGATCGATCGTTCGGCTTCGTTGGCGATATCCTGAAGTTCGATCAATACGGAATTGATCCGTTCACCAAGCGCACCCATGTTCGAGTCGAGCTTGGCTGTTCTGCCCAACAATTGTCTCAGGGCGTGCAGTGGCGCAAGAACGCCCTCGTCTCCAGCTATCCCGCTCTGGACCGAGAATAACGCTGCGCTGATCTCCTCCGCGTGATCAGCCCTGGCCAAAGACAACTCCAGTGCAGGCAACTCGTCAGGGATCAACTTGGCAGAATCCAGTTCTTCCAATTGGAATCGCAAATAGTCCGATTCACTTTGAGCACGTGCCTCCTCTTCCCGCAACGACTCGAGCCCGGCCTTTTTCGAACGCCAATCGGCGAAGTGGTCGGCATAGCTCCGCAGCTCTTTGGTCTGTCCTGCGAAATAATCGATCAGGCCCAATTGGAAGGCCGGGTCGTTGAGCAACAGTGTGTGGTGCTGGCTGTGCACATGTATCAAACGCTCACCCAATTCACGCAACTGCTCCAGCCGCACGGGCGTATCGTTCACGAAAGCGCGACTTCTGCCTCCTGGATCCAATTGTCTCCGAAGGATCATTGGTGCATCTGGAGGAACATTATTCTCCGCGCACCAATCGCCCAAGGCTACTTGCCTGGTGTCAACCTCGATCTCGATAACACAGCGTTTGGTGGCGTCACGCGAAACACCTGGATCGGCGCGTTCACCCATTGCCAGTGCCAGCGCACCGATCAAGATGCTTTTACCACTCCCCGTTTCACCTGTTATCGTCGTCAGGCCTTTGCCCAGCTCCAACTCCAGCTCATCTATCAGCAGGTAATTCTGGATCGAAATGCGCTTCAACATGCCGGATCAAATGTGCGAAATGCTCCAGATCGTCCACGATCTTTAAGTGCCGGAAGTTGCCCAAGCACCAAAATCATAGTCATTCTTCGTCTTTTCGGTATTCCGTTGTCGCCTCGGTCCGAGGCTTATTATGACGTTGGCGTTCAACTGCCAGCTACCATCTTTTGGTACTGCTGGATATGTCCCGGATCGATGAACGTCAATGTGTTGAGGATCTTGCCCTTTTCCTGTGGATCGGCCGGCTTATAAAGATTCACTAGCTCGTTGTACTTGGCGTTGAAGAACACTTGCAGGTTATAACTGCTCGGTTTGGCCTGATGCACCGTGCGAAGTTTCTCGATACCGGCAGCAATTGATTTTCGCGCATTGGCCGGGTCGGTCCCCATTTGATCGAATCCTTGCCGATGGTACGTGAAGAGCAATTCCCGGAAAGGGCGGAAAACGGCCTGTAGTTGATTGTCGATGAGCCAAAAACGATTCGTGGTGTTGCCCTCGGAACCTTTCCAACCGGGTTCACTGGCATTCTGCGCATTGCTCACGATCTGTTGGGCTATCCCGTAGAGATCAGTCCCACCGTTACTGCTGTATGTATCCGCATCAGCGCCCAGCAGGAAATAGGCGTAAAAGCCCATCAACGAAGACAGTGCACTTATGTAACGATCTGGCGTGAATTCGATCTGCGTGCCTTCCAGGAATTGAAAACTGACGTCGTTATCCACGATCTCGAAGACCGGGCTGAGGTAATCCGTGCCGAAAACCGGGCGTGAATAGTTCACTTGCATTGAGCCTTCGAATCGATCAATGCTCGGCTGGGAGCTCACTGTTATCAGAAAATTACAATCGATACGCTCCTGTGGGCCATAGTTGAAATTGGTCCAGCGCCGTGTATTCATGAATTGCATGATGGCGTTCTCCAGGCTCTTATAGATCCGCGGGTCCTGGTTGGCAACTTGCGGAGCGATGACCGTGGCCTTGCAATTGAATTCCTGAGCATTGCCGTTGCTCAGGAAGAAGCAGAAGATCAGTAGGGAAAGAAGCTTGCGCATGTTACAAAAGTCGTTCAAGATGATCCAGAATGGCGATGGCCGTATCAGCCTTGGTCTTCAACGGTAATTCCTCAACGTTCTTATCCCGGTCGATCAGGGTTACTTTATTGGTATCGTGTCCGAACCCGGCACCAGCGTCGTTCAATGAATTCAGGACCACAAGATCCAAGTTTTTCCGCACCAATTTTCCTTCCGCGTTCTTGCGTTCATCAGAAGTCTCCAAAGCGAAGCCCACAAGTCGTTGGTGCGGGCGTTTGTTCGCTCCCATCCACGCGAGAATGTCTTCGGTGGGTTCCAACTGAAGCGGTGCGGGTTCTGTTCCCTTTTTCAGTTTCGAGGTAGCCACCTTGGTCGGGCGCCAATCCGCAACGGCAGCACTGGCAATGGCGACATCGCATGCGTCAAACCGAATTTTGCATGCGGATGCCATCTCCGCGGCAGACACCACGCTGGAAGATGTGATCCCGGGTCGATCCGTGGTAAGAGCAACCGGACCGGTTACCAATTCTACCAGTGCGCCTCGAGCAGCGGCTTCTTCTGCAAGGGCAAAGCCCATTTTACCCGAACTCCTGTTTCCGATGTACCTCACCGGATCGATGGCTTCCTGAGTGGGGCCGGCGGTTATCAGGATCCGCTTGCCGGCCAACTTGGATGGTTTCATCAACGCGGCGATCAGCGCATCCACGATCGCATCCGGTTCGGTCATACGACCATCCCCACTTAGCCCACTGGCAAGTTCGCCGTTTTCCGGACCTATGGTTTTAACAGCACGTCCTCGAAGCAGGTACAAATTGGCTTGTGTACCAGCGTCACGGAACATTTCCAGATCCATGGCCGGCGCCACGAAGACAGGGCAGGTCGCACTGAGGTAACAGGCTAGCAAGAGGTCATCGCAGAGGCCTTGGGCCATTTTGGCAAGGGTATTCGCCGTTGCCGGGGCGATCAACACCACATCAGCCCAACGCGCCAAATGCACATGGTCGTTCCAGGTAGCTCCACCATCAGCAGCCCCTCGCTCGACCAATTCGGTCAATACCGGCCGTCCGCTTAGCGTACTTAGTGTGAGCGGGGTAACGAAGTCGTGCGCTGCCCGGGTCATCACCACCTGAACCTGGGCACCTGCTTTTACCAAAGCGCGCACCAATAGGGGTGATTTGAACGCTGCAATACCGCCCGTAACACCGAGCAGCACCTTGCGTGGAAATACGCGATCCATCCTCACCAATGTGGTTGGACGGGCGTTAGGATCAGTTACTGATAGTGCCCTCCTGGCCTGGGCGGCGGATGATGATGCCACCTTCCATCATTTCCTGGATCGCGATAGCACTCGGCTTCGGCATGCGCTCGTAATGCTTGCTCACTTCGATCTGCTCACGATTCTCGTAGACTTCCTCCAAGTTCTCACCACTTACGGCGAACTCTTCCAACTTGAGCGTCAACTCCTCCTTGATGGTAATGGCGATCTGGTTGGCACGACGACCCATCATGGCCACGCTCTCGTAAATGTTGCCGGTCTCGATGTCCAGCTTGTTCACATCACGGGTTACAGTTGTCTTGGCGGCGGCAGCGTGTTTGATGCTCATGGCGTCTGTGTGCGTTTCGATCGTTCGTACAATTCGTTCAGGTCGGCTTTCAAGCGTTGGGCCTCTTTCAAGCGCTCACTTTCCGGAAAAGCGTCCGCAAAGGTATCGAAGCTGCGCATACCAGCCTCGATCCGTGACGATCTCTTCCCCTCGATGCTGTTCACGGCCAGGTCATGGTCCATAAGTAGAATGCTGAACAAAACCTCCTCACGGTGAGGGCTATTGGGCCATTTGCGCAAAAAATTCCGCAAAGCCACGTCAGCCGCTTCGAAATTGCGCGTCTTCACATAAAGCATGGAGTTCGCGTGGTCCTTGGTCTCCAACTTGCCTCGTAAGCGGTCTATCAGGTTGTTACAACTGTCTTTCAGTTGGGTTCCGGGATAGTTTGAAAGGAAAAGTTGGAACTGGTCGATAGCGGATTCGGTGCTCTCCTGGTCCAACTCATGCACCGGAGATTCCTTGTACTGGCATATTGCGCTCAAAAAGGAGCACTCTTCCGCATAACGGCTGATCGGAAAGGTTTTGGCGAAGTGCTCCAAGTAGTAACCGGCCAGGACATAATCCTTGATGCCGTAATAGCTCTTGGCATGCATAAAGCTCACGCGCTCGTAGGTGGTGTCACCGCGGGTAAGGGTGGTGAGTTCTTCGAGCAGGGGAAGGCATCGCTCATATGAGCTCGCCGCTTTCTTGCGCTGCTTGCGTTTTTCCTTCTTACTGGCACTATCGGGCAACTGCTTCTCAGCGATGGCGAAGTATTTCTCCGCGATCTGAAGTTTGTAGGCCGGGCTGTTGCTCTTGGCCGCTTTGTTCAACTCGCTGCACGACGTGGCGAGCACCATAAGGGCGAAGCAGAACAGCAGCAGTTTTTTCATGAAGGGCGCAAATGTAGTTGGGGAGAACAACGGCGGAATTGGTCTTTCCTTATGCGCTGTTCATACTCCGCTGTTGGTGACTGTATTTGAAATAGCCCACTTTTCTACTTTCGCGCCCATGAACGACATCTTTGACAAGATCCGCAAGGACGCAGGCCCCATTGGTCGCCATGCGAAACAGGC
>JANNYL010000407.1:0-6887 GCA_031410075.1 Flavobacteriales bacterium | reverse complement strand
AGGCTTTCTTCTTCATTAGTAAGCGCGGGCAAATAGGACACGTTGTGTGCTGGGCTTCCCGGTAACCATGCAGGTACCGGGTACACGATCCCCTTCCAATGGAATACAACGGATGGTGGCCTTGGTCTCCTGCTTCACGCGCTCTTCTGTCTCCGCGGTGCCATCCCAATGCGCCATCAGGAAACCGCCTTTCTCGATCTCCACCTTGAACTCTTCGTAGGTGTTCACAGCACGGGTCATGTTCTCCCGCATCGCCAAGGCCTTCTGGTAGAGGTTGTCCTGGATGGCGGTGAGCAAATGTTCCACCTTGTCAGCCAGGTCCGTTACCTGCATCACTTGTTTTTCCAACGTGTCACGGCGGGCAACTTCCACAGTGCCGTTCTCCATGTCGCGCGGTCCAACAGCGATGCGCACAGGGTAGCCTTTGAATTCGTACTCGGCGAACTTCCAACCTGGTTTTTTCTGATCGTCGTTGTCGAATTTCACGGTGATGCCTTTCGCACGAAGGGCGTTGATCGTGGGTTCGATGTACTCGCCAATGGCCGCAAGCTGCTCGCCGTTCTTGGCGATCGGAACGATCACGACTTGCACTGGGGCGAGTTTGGGCGGAAGCACCAGACCGTGATCATCGCTGTGTGTCAT
Source organism: Flavobacteriales bacterium (assembly GCA_031410075.1). Classification (GTDB taxonomy): domain Bacteria; phylum Bacteroidota; class Bacteroidia; order Flavobacteriales_F; family PHOS-HE28; genus PHOS-HE28. Next base: position 6,245 of record JANNYL010000407.1, on the reverse strand, counting down.
GATCAAGGCGCCCACCAGTCGCGTGCTAACGCCCCAACTGGTGGCCCAAACGAGTTCTTGTTTGTTCTCCTTGGTGGTGAACATCACATCGAACGCCTTGGCGAAATTCTGACCTAGGAAGTGGGAGGTGCCGGCTTGCAAGGCTTTACCATCCTGCATCATGGCCTCGATACAGTAGGTGTCTTCCGCACCTGCGAAACGTTCACTGGCGCTCTTTACGCCTTTGATCACCGGAATGGCCAACCACTCTTCAGCGAAGCGCGTGTACACATCGAGCATGCGCATGGTTTCTTCCACGGCTTCTTCCTTGGTGGCGTGCGCGGTGTGCCCTTCCTGCCAGAGGAATTCGGCGGTACGCAGGAAAAGGCGGGTGCGCATTTCCCAACGCACCACATTGGCCCATTGGTTGATCAGCAGGGGCAGGTCGCGGTAACTCTTGATCCAGCCGCGGTAGGTGTTCCAAATGATCGTTTCGCTTGTCGGGCGAATGATCAGTTCCTCCTCCAACTTGGCCTCCGGATCCACCACAACACCGTGAACTGGGTCACTTTTTAGGCGATAATGTGTCACAACGGCACATTCCTTCGCGAAGCCTTCCACATGGCTGGCTTCTTTGGCCAAGTAACTCTTGGGAATGAACAGTGGGAAGTAGGCGTTCACGTGGCCGGTGGCCTTGAACATGTCGTCCAAAGCACGTTGCATCTTCTCCCAGATAGCGTAGCCGTGGGGTTTGATCACCATACAGCCGCGCACCTCGCTGTGCTCAGCCATATCAGCTTTCAGCACCAGGTCATTGTACCATTTCGCGTAATCGTCCGCGCGCTTTGTCAACTGTTCGCTCATGGCGAGGGATCTGTGGTATTAGCTTTGATGTGTATTCAGAAGGCAAGGATACAACTGAAGGCATCTGTCGAGCGTTACACAGAGCATCCATAACCCGGTCAACGATGAGAACCAGCGCTTTTCTTTTTCCAGCACTACTGTTGTTCGCGGCATGCGGAAGCATGCAGGAAACCACGCAGGTCCGGGACGATGTGTACGACATTCCAGACCGCTCGGTAGTTGCGTCCATTGAGGCTGTGCCGCAAGCCGAGCCTGAGCCTGCCAAACCGAACGATGATTACTACAACCCAAGCGAAGCCAAACAATATGAGCAAGGCACGTATTGGGACCGCACCTATAACGAACCGCAGTGGTACAATCAGAGCCGTTTCGGTTTCGGTTATGGTGTGAACAGCTGGGGCGGAAGCAACTGGAACATGAGCTACAACCAAGGATTTGGCAATGGCTTTGGCGGTATGTATGACCCGTATTGGAGCAATAGCTGGCAGAGTGGCTATGGTGCTTGGGGAAATCCGTATGGCTACTACAACCTTTGGAACAATGGATTCTACGATCCATGGGGTTGGAATAATCCATACTCGTACAACTATGGAGCTTGCATTGGCTGTGTGCCATCGTGGGTCAACAATCAATGCGGCGGCTTTGGATATGGGAATGGTGGCTTCAACGGGAATTCGTGGCTCGAGGGGACGAGCACAACGCATATCATCGCACATCGCCCTTCCATGACCGCTGGTGGTGCAGTTGCGGGTGGTGGTGGCATAGGAACCCCGCGAGGTTCGCGGACCATAGACCTTGGGCCACAAAGACCGGCGGATCACCTACGCGATCTCCGGCCTGAGTTGGACCGTGGAACGACCCCGGTCAGGCCGGATCGGAATGATACGAGGGAGAAGCCTGCGCGGGAAGAGCGCAAGGAACGCCCGGACCGAAAGCGCGATCGCGATACGGAACCGAAATTCGAACGCGAGAGAACCCCGCGCTTGGACACGGGCAATAGCGGCGGTGGTCGCGGAAATGGTGGAGGGTCAACTCCGGCTCCCAGCCCCAGCCCGCGTCCGCGCAGATAATGAATACATTCCTGAGCCTGCCTCGTCTAGCGCTTCTTGTAGTGCTGGGTTCAAGCCTCGGTGCAATAGCACAGAGCGAAGAGGACGCGTTGCGATACTCGAACATACTTCCTGGTGGAACAGCGCGTAGTTGGGCCATGGGCGGTGCGTTCGGTGCGGTGGGGGCAGACGCCGCCAGTGCCTCGTTGAACCCGGCAGGTTTCGGCCTTTACAATTCTTCGGAGTTCACACTTACGCCAAGCTTCGAAGTGAACGATGCGAGAAGCACGCATTACGGCAACACCGCATCGGCTTCACAGAACCGGTTCTCCTTGAACAACATCGCGCTGGTGCTGAACTACCCCAACGACGCCGGGAAGAATTGGCGTGGTGGCAGCTTCGGGATCTCCTTCGATCGGCAAGCGAGCTACAACTGGAAGGAGAACGCCATTGGCAATAGTGTGAACAGCAGCTTGACCGAGCGTTTTGTGAACGAAGCGAACGGCATCTCCTATTTGGACCTGGAGTCGGATCAAACACCCTTGCCGTTCACCGGAACACTCGCCTGGTTCGCGTATGCCATGGATACCGTGCCCGGAATCATCGATCAATATGCTTCGGCCATTCCGTTCGGTAGCGCAGTGAAGCAGCAGCACACCATCGATGCCAGTGGTCGGTTGAGCACAACGAGTTTCTTCTATGCCAACAATTACAAGGACAAACTCTACTTCGGGGTAACGCTCGGATTGGTGGGTGTGAATTATGAAAGGCACACGATCCATAATGAAACCACTTTTGAAGATACCGTCGATCTGAAAACCTTCCAATACAAGGAGGATCTGCTGACCACCGGCAACGGTATCGACCTGAAGTTCGGTGTGATCGGACGGGTCACGGAAAAACTGCGCTTGGGTGCATCCTTCCACAGCCCCAAGTGGTTGTTGTTGAGCGACGCCTACAGCTATTCCCTCTTCACGAATTTTCGAGCGGGTGACAGCTACACGGAGAATTCACCCGAAGGCTCGTTCAGTTACCGGGTGAATACGCCGTGGAGCGTTTTGGCGAGTGCTGTTTACCAGGCTGGAAAAAGCGGGATCATCAGCGTGGATTATGGGTACACCGATTTTCGTAAAGCCCGGTTGCGAGCCAGTGATGAGTTCTCCAATGTGTATGATTTCGCCCAGGAGAACGACGTGATCCGAGGCAACTTCAAAGGCACACACAGCCTGCGCGTGGGTACCGAATGGCGCTCGGGCAATTGGTATTTCCGAGGGGGTGGAGGTTACTTCCCGAACGCGTATGCCGACCGTGATCCACGGCAAGGCACGGCGTACAAAATGTACACGGGTGGCATTGGCTTCCGCAAGGAGCATTTCAGTATCGACCTGGCGATCACCTACGGGCAGCGCGATACGAAGTGGTACCAATACAGCCCGGCGCTGGTGCAGGCCACCAGTGGTCAACTCACGGATGTACGATCGCTCGTTACCGTTTCGTTGCGGCCGTAGTCAAGAGTAATCGCAGTCGCTTGCCGAGTTCGTTGTCAAGTAGTTGATGACCCGCATCCAGGATCATCGTTGAGGTCAGCTCCGGTGCTTTTGGTTGAAGGCGATCCGCTAATTCTGCTTTGATCACGTTGTCCTTCGCGCCGAAAACAAGGGTGACCGGCAATTTGTTTTTTCGCACGTTCGAAGCGACCGCATCGAGATCGGGTTCGATGTGTCGGAAGCTTAGCCACACATCGTGCAACAATTGGCGCTTGGCATGTGTATCCGACTGCCCGATAATGAAGCGATGCATCTTCTCGTGCAACAGCCCCACCTTGTGAAGGGATCGCACAATGCCATGCACGCGATGCGGCTTATGAATGAACCGGCGATAACACGCGCGGCCCCATGCCGAGGAGGCGAGTGAACGGTACCACGGCTTCGTCTTCAATCCATCGGGTGCGATAAGGATGGCATGTGATATCCGCTCCGGCATCGTTTCCAACAAGCTTAACGCCAATCGGCCACCGAGCGAGTAGCCCATCAATACCAACTTCCCTGCGCCGATGTGATCCGCGAACGCGATGAAGTGATCACGCAACTCCGCTGGTTCGAACGGATTGTTGGCGCGTTGGGTAGGCGAGGGGCTGTCACCGTGGAACGGCAGGTCGAACGCATGGATGGTCGCGATGGCACCCAGTTCTTTCTCGAACACATGGAAGTCTGCACCGGTGCGTCCGAAGCCGTGGAATGCGATGATCGGCAGCGGACCGGAACCGAAGGTGCGGTACGAAAGCGCGAGGGCGTTGTGATGGAAGGTCGGCATGGATGACACCGCAACGCTAAGTCGGCGCAGCGAAGATCAGTGCTGCTAGTGAAGTGGGCCATCGCACTACTCCCGTACAAATCGGAACTGCTCCGGTCTCCCATCGACGGCAAGCCGCAGGACGTACATCCCGGGTTCCAGGGCGCGCACATCCAACGTGCCGTTGGAGATCATGATCCATTGGACGAGCCGTCCGAGATGGTCCGTGATCGATGCTGGTGTTCCGTTGCGCGGTATACCATCGACATACAGGGTGCCATTCGTTGGATCGGGGTACAATGCGATGCTCGGAAGGGAGTTTTTCACCATTGACATGCTGATGCACGAAGCATGCACTTGGGACCAATACTGGCATCCCAGTGCGTTCGCATTGACCCCGTCTTGCATATAGTTGGTGAGCAGTCCAAAATCGCAGAGGGCTTGCACATTGCAGATCGACAATGCCTCGTTGTGCACCAGCTCCACGAAGTTGCCGATCTCTATCGCTTGGTCGAAAGCACCGAGGTCGGTGAGCACAGTGTTCTCGGTAATGGACAGCATTCCCACGGAGTCCAGTTCGCCGAAACCATGGATGTTGGTGAGCGAAACGTTCTCGCCGATCCAGAGGCTCATCTCGCATACATCCAGATCGGGGAATGCGTCCAGCACGACCATCGCGCTGTTCTGCCAAAAGCGCAATGCTTGTCCGACGGTATCCAGGGTGGTGAAGCCAGTAAGGCTCGTAAGCGAATTGCATTGCGAGATCCAGAGTTCGCCACCGACCGCGGAGAGGTTGTTGAACGCGGTGATGTCCGTCAGTGAAAGGTTCGTGAGCTGCAACGTTCCCTCGATATGCGTGATGCCATTAAAAGCGTAGAGGTCGGTGATATCCGGACCATCGATATACAGGGCGCCTGGAAGCTCGGTGCAGTTCGGGTAGTTCGCCCCGAACTCGTCCACCTCCGCTTGTGTATCGAGGTAGACGTTGCCCATCGGGCATTGCGCGCTCGTTAGCAGGCTGAACACAGTGGCGTTGAGCAGCGAGAAGAGCCGGGAAGATTCCGTCATGGTTCCGTTCATAAGGAAGAGAGGGCAGATGAAAGACGCATGTGCGCAGGGTCGGTTGCTTAGCGCAAGATCGACCTTCGGAAAGAACGCACTTCTCAACGATCCCTACACCTTATCCACATTCCGCCTGTGCCTCGGTGCCCAAGGGTAGCTTCGCGGCCCGGAAACCCTCCCGCGTCGCTACGCTTTGCTGCCATGCCCAAAGACCACAGCCTCAAGTCAGTCCTCATCATCGGCTCTGGGCCGATCGTCATCGGCCAAGCCTGCGAATTCGACTATTCCGGCAGCCAAGCTGCCCGCTCCCTCCGCAACGAAGGCATCGAGGTCACGCTGATCAACAGCAACCCCGCCACCATCATGACCGATCCGGTCACGGCGGACAATATCTACCTCAAGCCCCTCACCGTCGAGAGCATCGAGGAGATCCTCAAGAAGCACAAGATCGACGCCGTGCTGCCCACCATGGGCGGACAGACCGCGCTGAACCTCGCCATCGAATGCGAGAAGCTCGGCATTTGGAAGGAATACGGTGTGCGCATGATCGGGGTGGACGTTGCCGCCATCGACATCACCGAGAACCGCGAACAGTTCCGCCAACTCATGGAACGCATCGGTGTGCCCATGGCACCCAGCAAGACCGTGGCCAGCTTCCTCGAAGGCAAGCAAGTGGCACAGGAGTTCGGCTTTCCGCTGGTGATCCGTGCGAGCTATACGCTGGGTGGCGCCGGTGCCGCCTTGGTGAAGGACCCCGAAGACTTCGACAAGCTGTTGAAGTACGGCCTGCAGATCAGCCCCATCCACGAGGTGATGATCGACAAGGCGCTGCTCGGGTGGAAGGAATACGAGCTGGAGCTGCTGCGCGACAAGGACGACAACGTGGCCATCATCTGCTCCATCGAGAACTTCGATCCGATGGGCATCCACACCGGCGACAGCATCACCGTAGCGCCAGCGATGACCCTCAGCGACCGCACCTATCAGCGCATGCGCACC
>JANNYL010000406.1:0-5958 GCA_031410075.1 Flavobacteriales bacterium | reverse complement strand
AACTCAGGGGTCCTCACACAACGTGTTACCAAGACCAGTCGTTGAATGAGTCATTGGAACGAACGATGGGACCTGGTCGTAGGCCTGGAGGTGCACGCGCAACTGCTTACCAATAGCAAAGCGTACAGCAATGATGCGAATGCCTACGGCGACCACCCGAACACGTTGGTGAGTCCTGTTACACTCGGGCTTCCGGGCGTTCTTCCGGTCCCGAATAAGAAGGCGATCGACCTGGCCATTCGCTTGGGTCTGGCTTGCGGATGCACGATCGCTCCACGCATGCACTATGCCCGCAAGAATTACTTCTACCCTGACCTTCCAAAAGGTTACCAGATCACACAGGACACAACGCCCATTTGTACTGGTGGAAAGATCGTGATCCCGGATGGTTCGAACGGCGAAAAGGAGATCAACATCACGCGCATCCACATGGAAGAAGATGCCGGAAAAAGCATTCATGATGTTGATCCGTTCAACACGCTTGTTGACCTTAACCGTGCAGGGGTTCCGTTGGTGGAGATCGTTAGCGAGCCCGATATCCGAAGCTCACAAGAAGCGTACGATTACTTGGTGGAAGTGCGACGCCTGGTTCGCTACCTGGATGTCTGCGACGGCAATATGGAAGAAGGAAGTTTGCGTTGTGATGCGAACATCAGCATCCGACCGAAAGGCAGCAGCACCCTAGGCACACGCACCGAAGTGAAGAACCTGAACAGCTTCAAAAACGTTCAGCGCGCCATTGAATTCGAGGCACAACGCCAAAGCGAAGTCCTTGAAGCTGGCGGATCGATCCACATGGAGACGCGCACATTCGATGCCCCGAAAGGGATCACGGTCGGTATGCGCAGCAAGGAAATGGCGCATGACTATCGGTACTTCCCCGAACCCGATATCCAACCGCTCACGGTTTCGGAAGCGAAGAAAGAGGCGATCCGAAGATCGATGCCGCCTTTGCCCAGGGACTTGAAGAAGAAGTACACGTCCGCACTCGGCCTTAGCCCTTACGATGCCGAGATCCTGACCGACAATAAGGAAACAGCACTGTACTATGAAGGTGTTTTGGAACATACCACCAATGCCAAGGCCGCAGCGAATTGGGTGATGGGTGATGTGCGCGGCTGGGTGAACGAACGGGGACTAACGATCAACGAATTCCCGATCACCCCAGAACGGCTTGCGGGCATGATCTCTCTCATCGGATCGGGCAAGGTGAGTCATACACTGGCCTCCCAAAAGCTGTTCCCCTTGATGTTGACTTCCTCCAGCACTGCTGAGGAATTAGCGACCGCCAACAGCCTTTTGCTCGACCTGAACGAGGACGTGATCGAAGCTGCGGTGCGTGAAGCCATGATGAAGTACCCCGATAAAGTGGTCGCCTTCCGCGCCGGTAACAAAGGCTTGCTCGGTCTCTTCATGGGCGAAGTGATGAAGGCTACCAAAGGCAAGGCTGATCCGCGCCGCGCCAATGAAGTTGTTTCCCGTTTGCTTGAACAAGAATCAGTTTGAAAATGATGATCCGTTCCATTCTTCCTGCTCTGCTGTTGCTAACCGCGTGCTCCGCTAAAGATCCAAGTCGCACGATCAACGCCACTATTGGCGGAGCCGGCGGCAAAATGCTCTACCTCGACAAGTTCGCTGGCAACAAGCCCGTGCATCTTGACTCACTGAAACTGGACGCCGCTGGCAAAGGCTCGTTGCGCGCACCGGTGATGCCATTGGATTTCTATGCGTTGAGCCTTTCACCCAATGACATGCTCGTGGTGATCCTGGACAGCTTGGAGAGCGTGACCGTGGAAGCCACCATGGGCAAACTTTCCGATCCCTCGAAAGTGGAAGGCAGCACCCACAGTGACCTCCTCTATGGCTTCTTCAAGGAGTCCAAAAAATTCGATGAGCAGAAGCAGGAACTCGTAACGCGCATCAACGCTGACCGTTCGGACACCGATGCCATCGACCGCATCAACAAATTGAACAGCGATTTTTACGAGCGCTGCAAGATGTTCGTGAACGAGCACAAGACCAGTCCCGCTGTGTTGGCCGCCGTTAGTCGCCTCAATATCCAGAATGAACTGCCGCTTTTCCAACAAGTGCGTGATGCCTTGAAGACCAGTATTCCAAAGAGTGAATACTACACCGGGTTCCGTGATCAGGTCGGTCGCATGGAACAGCAAGCCACGCAGATGAAAGCGCAAGAAGAGCAAATGGCCCGCTTGGACAACCTGATCCCATTGGGAAGTGAAGCGCCCGATTTCGCCCAACCTGCTCCGGATGGAAAAACAATTTCACTCAGCAGCCTTCGCGGCAAAGTGGTGTTGATCGACTTTTGGGCCAGCTGGTGCAAACCATGCCGTATGGAGAACCCCAACGTCAAACGCGTTTATGACCAATACAAGGGAAAGGGATTCGAGATCATCGGTGTTTCGTTGGATCGGGACAAAGGAGCTTGGACCGGAGCGATCGCACAGGATGGCCTGCCGTGGATCCATGTGAGCGACCTAGGTTTCTGGAACAACGCTGCAGCGCAGCAGTATGGAGTTAGCAGCATCCCCTACACCGTGCTGGTAGGAAAGGATGGCAAAGTGCTCGGCAAGAATCTACGCGGACCGGCGTTGGAAGAGAAGTTGGCGGAGGTGTTCAAATGAACACGGGCGGCGGCCTTTTCGCGATGCCGGGTCAAGCCCGGCATAACAGTTTTCAGGGTAAAGGCGCTGGGCGCGGCGGCCGCGCCCAGCGCCTTTACAAACATGTTGTCATTCCGGCCTTCAGCCGGAATCGCGCGAATGTTCTGATGACAGCCCTGCTTTTCGCTGCTTGGCCATCCATCCTCAACGCCCAATACTTCCAACAGCAAGTCGACTACCGCATCAGCGTGCAACTCGATGATGTGAAGCACGAGCTGCACGCCACCGAAGAGTTCGACTACCACAACAATTCGCCACAAGCGTTGGACACCATCTGGATCCACCTCTGGCCGAATGCGTACCGAGACCACCATTCCGCACTATGCGAACAGCATGATTCGCACAACGACTTCAAGCTCCATTTCGCCACGCCAACGCAACGCGGCTTCATCGATCGTTTGGACTTCAAAGCCCAACCAGATTCATCGCCGGTTACGTGGGGCTACGACGCAAAGCACAGCGATATCGCCTGGCTCAAGCTGCCCACTCCCCTCGCGCCGGGCTCAAGCATCACCATCAGCACGCCGTTCCATGTAAAGATCCCCAGCGCGCAATTCTCCCGGCTCGGGCACAGCGGTCAAGCTTATTACATCTCCCAGTGGTTCCCCAAACCGGCCGTGTTCGATGCATTGGGTTGGCACACGATGCCATACCTCTCCCAAGGAGAATTCTACAGCGAGTTCGGCTCCTTCGATGTCCTCATTACGTTGCCGGCCAATTACGTGGTGGGTGCTACCGGTGAGCAACAGAACGCCGCCGAGATCGCCTTCATGGATTCGCTCGCAGCGCTGCCTCCGAGCTTTATGCTGACCGCCGGTAGTGATGCCTTTCCGCCATCCAGCGAACGGGTCAAGACCGTGCGCTTCAAGCAGGATCACGTTCACGACTTCGCATGGTTCGCCGACAAGCGATTTCAGGTGAAGAAGAGCAGCGTGACCTTAGCACGGAGCAGAAATACAGTAACGACTTGGGCGCTCTTCACACCAAAGAACTCAGCGATATGGCAGGACGCTAACACGTTCATCAACGAGAGTGTCCGCTTGTACAGCGAATGGGTGGGTGACTATCCATACAGTTCCTGCACCGCTGTGGACGGCGTTCTTGCTGCGGGCGGCGGAATGGAGTACCCCATGATCACGTTGATCAACACCCCGGAAGAAGCCTTCGACCTGGATGTGGTGATCGCTCACGAGGTTGGCCACAACTGGTTCTACGGTATGCTCGGCAGTAACGAGCGCGACCACCCGTGGATGGACGAAGGCATCAATAGCTTCTACGAGCAACGCTACGTGGAAACGCGCTACCCGGACAAGCGCCTGATGGACCTGCAAGGGATACCGCTGGGTTTCCTCACGCGGCAAAAGGGGATCACCTACCGCCAGCAGAACGAACTGCAGTACCGCTTCAATGCGCGGCGGAACTGGGACTCTCCACCTGATTCGCCCTCAGCGGAGTTCGGTGAACTGGACTACGGAACCACGGTGTACTCGAAGTCGGCACTCGTCTTCGATCAGCTCCGCAATTACCTCGGCGAAGCGAGATTCGACTCGTGCATGCAGCGGTATTTCGCTGAGTGGCACTTCAAGCATCCATATCCCGATGATCTATTCGCGATCTTGGAAACAGCGAAGCCATCAAATTCGACCAGCTCCAAGTGGATCGAACGTGCGGACAAGTTCGATGTCAAACACCACACTCAGGAAGGCGTCTCTGTCTTACCAGGAACTCAAGTTGGTGCGAGACACTCGCCTTTGGACATCGATCCGCGCAATGACCACTCTGGTGTTGGACTTCCGGAAATAAAATTCCTTGCTGGTCTGGAGCGCGATGACCGCAAGAGCATCTTCTGGACACCAGCGATCGCCAAGAACACCCACGATGGATTCATGGCTGGGCTTGTGCTGCACAACACCACACTGCCGAACCAGCGCTTCGAATGGGTCGCTGCTCCGCTCTACGGAACGAAGAGCGAGCGTCTCGCGGGCGGTGCACGATTCATGTGGAACCATGATCGGCTGCGTAGCGCCTGGTTCCGCAACGTCCATGTGGGTGTATCCGGTTTCACGGCTTCGCTATGGAACGTGGCGAATGTTGAACAATGGTACCAGCGGGCTGTGCCGAGCATCCAGCTCGACCTGCGCTCCAAACCGAACGCAGCACAAACAGACCTGCGCTACCGGAGCGTGATCATTTGGAACAACGCGAAGGGCTCTTACTTCAACGGGGAGGAGGATGTCGCCGTGGATCAGCAAAAACAGGATGTGTTCCATGAGGTCCAGCTGCACCACGAGCGCAAATTCGGGCTGCATCCCTTCGACATGAAGTTGATCGCCCTCAACCACGAAGCATTCTCCCGCCTATCCCTGGACGCGCAGTGGAGCGCCATCTATGACAAGCAAAAGCATCGAGTGACCTTGCGCGCCTTTGGCGGGGCGTTCCTGAACAAGGACGATGAGCTCATGCGCCGAGAGATGGGTTGGCGCTTGCATTGGGGCAGCAGCGATCTGCTCTACGACCATCTGTTCCTGGATCGCCAGTTCGTGGGACAGAACACGGCCCAGCAATTCACCAAGGACCAAGGTGGTTTCAAAACGCCAACAGCGAATGGAACCAGCGATACCTGGATCGCCTCACTCAACATGGAAGCGGACTTCCCCTTCAGACTACCACTGTCGGTATTCGGCAGCTATGGCGCCGCGCCATTCACAACGATCGATCAAAACGGTAGATCGACGGACTGGCGTGGCTATTGGGAGGCTGGCATAGGGGTGCGCATTTGGCGCGATCTCATCGAAATGTGGGTTCCCCTTGCCTATAGCACTGAGATCAAAGATGAAGTGGAAACCCTGCGTGGGTTCGATTTTCCCGAGCGGATCCGATTCCTGTTTGCTTTGGAGAAGATGGATCCTACACAAGCACTTCGCAAGGCACCACACTGATGAACGCAGGGAATGTCGGGAGGCCTCAGGGTTCCGAGGCGGGGACCCAAGGAGAGATGTCGGGGGGGAAGATCTACTTCCTGTCCGACTTCCACCTAGGAGTGCCGGACCATGCAAGCAGCTTGGTACGCGAGAAACGCATCGTTTCGTTCCTGAACCAAGCCGAGAAGGACGCTGCGGAGATACACATCCTCGGTGATCTTTTCGACATGTGGTTCGAGTACCGTCAAGTGGTGCCACGCGGATTCGTTCGGCTCTTGGGCAAGATCGCCGAGATCACTGATCGGGGAATTCCGGTGCATCTATATATCGGCAACCACGACATGTGGATCTTCGAT
>JANNYL010000405.1:0-1037 GCA_031410075.1 Flavobacteriales bacterium | reverse complement strand
CTTGCAGCAAGTCGTTACCAGCGACGCTGGCTGCGCAGACACAGCCGTGGCCCAGATCTGTGTTGAGAATGAGTTCGCGGTGTACGCACCGAATGCATTCACCCCCAATGGCGATGGGGTGAACGAGGTATTCGATCTGGTAACAAGTGTGCGCGAACCGATCGCCTATGAATTGCTCGTGTTCAACCGATGGGGCGAACAGGTTTTCACAAGCACCGACATTTCAAATAGCTGGAGCGGGGATGGTGCTCTGGATGGCATGTACGTTTGGATCCTCAGCATGCGCGATTCGCAGGACAAGTCGCAGAAGGCCTCGGGGCACGTGGTGCTGATCCGTTAGCGGTCGCGCACGGCGAGGATCATCCCGTCCTCGCGCATCGCCAGCACATCCGCGTGGCTGTAGCCGATGAGGTCCTCACCGAATTCCCCATCCTCCTTCTTCAACAGATCGCTCAGTCCCCGCATCCTGGTCGTCTCGTAATTGTACAGGCCCACATAGATCGAATCGCCGCTCACTAGGGCCACCTTGTAGAACGAATAGTTGCCACTGCTGAGCTTCACTTCGTAAAGATCGCCGGCCTTTGGTTCGGCGAGAAAGGTGGCGGTCTGTTGATCGCGGTTCGCGTCCAGCCAAAGACTGAACGGGATAGCGATCGCGAGGATCACGGCACCGGAATACATCCACCACTTTGCTCGGATCGTCGGCTTAAGATCGTTGAAGAGCTGTTGCGCGGACGGTGACATCATCTTCCCCTCCAGCACCTGTTTGCAGTTCGAGCACTCCGTGTATCCGGTCCGGCCCAACGGAACCAGCGGCAGAATGGAGGCGTGCGCGTATTTCCTGAACAATTGCAGTCGTACACTGCCCTCGGCACCACATTTCCCGCATGCACCCGGTATGATGACGGTGTTGACGTGCCTGGATCTGGTTCCGTAGTTCATGCGTGCAAAGATGGAATTCCGCTTCGATCAGCCAAGGCTGAGCTTCTTCAGTTCGGCGTAAACGCGGTGCATCGGCAGGCCCATCACCGTGTAGA
>JANNYL010000404.1:0-2295 GCA_031410075.1 Flavobacteriales bacterium | reverse complement strand
GTGGATCGAAGATGTTGGAGTAGAGCGTGCCCTCCCCCAGCTTCTTGCGGCACGCGTGCATGCCTTTCACTACGGCAGTGCAAAAGGCCAGCGATGTATCAGCGCCGGCAGCTAGCAGAGCGCGGCCGCGTTGGTAGCGTTCGCTCGGAACAGAATCGAAGTTGGTGCAGGTCGACGGACAGAAGTTGGTCACCGCGTAGGTCGCATCATTGCCGGTGAAGAGCGTGTCGGCCTCCACTACCAGGTATTCGCCGTTGCGATCCACCAGGATCAGGTATGCGCCATTGAGTTGACTGAAGTCGTAGGTGCGGATCAGCGTGGCGGCCTCGTGCACGTTCGCACACGAGCGCAGTGCGCGGCGTGCGAGGTCGTAGAAGCGGATCGGTGGTCTGCCCGGCTTTTGTACGAACGACTTCGGCGGTGACCTCAATCCATCGAACATGAGCCCGGCTTCGTTCATGCCGCCTTGCGGCGTTGAGTTGTTCTGGCCGAGGTATACGGCGCCATACTCGCCGCGCTTCCCATTCTCGAACCAGATGCGCGGGTCGATGCTCCAGGCGTCCTCGTTGTTGCCCACCATGGTGTGGCCGGCAACGGTGAGCTTGAAGAAGGTGCAGGCCATGGACCCGGTTGCTGAGGTGAGCAGCAGTAGGGCTGCGAACAGCCGGTGGGTGAGGAGATGCATTGGAAAGCGGGCGCTGCTCGTTGAATGCACGAAGCTCGACGGGGTAACAGTGCCGTAACGATCGCGCACCGTTGTTACGATCTACCTCCCCGCGATCACGAACCGCGCTTGGTACGGCTGCGCCGAACCAGTAGCCCGAAGCACGTACACACCCTGGGAAAATCGCGCGACGGGTATCTCAACCTCGTTCCTGCCGTTCACCGTCAAGTACATGATCACCGAACCTTGTACACTCATCACCTCAAGCCCTTCAATACGGCTAGCGCTGCCGAGCGAAACAACACAGTGGCTCGTTGCTGGGTTGGGAGCGATGGTGAGCATGATCTCCGTTGCTGTGCCTTCCGCGATACCTGTTGCCGAGCAACCGACCAACGCCGCTCCACCTGGGTTCACCGTAACATCGTAGTCCGTCGAAGTCGCCACGTTGTCGAAGACATCGTAGGTGATGTCCACGGGAACGATCACGGCCACGGAATCCCTTCCGTATGGAGTGGACCCGCACATCGGGCAGATCGTGCCGTCGGCTTCCATTTTCATGAAACCGAATTGAATGTCACCCGCAACATTGACCACTCCGGCGATGGCAAGACCGTCGTCGTTGCATTCGATGATGTCCCATGCCTTACTGGGTGTGACAGGTCCCATCCGCTGCGACCAGAGCAACTCGCCGTTCGCATCGCACTTGGCCACGTAGATGTGCGGCGCGCCAGCACCTTCAGGTGGTGTCGAGACCGAGCCCGCCATCGCATAGCCGCCATCGCTCGTCGGCACAACGCCTTCGAAGATCTCACTGAGGGTATCACCGAAGGCCTTCGCCCATTCCAACTCGCCAGCTTGGTCCAGCTTCACAGCTAAGGCGTCGTACTGTATATCACCCGCGTTCGCGAATCCATAGGTGCGCGTGCCGCCCACCACCACGAAGCCGCTGTCTGGAGTGGTGGCCAGGGCAAAGGCTTGTTCGGTGCCAGTGCCATAGGTCTTTGCCCAAAGCACATCACCGTTCTCTTCCAGGCGCAGCACATGGAAACCAGCTGCGTTCTGCGTCCATTCGCAAAGCGCATATCCGCCATCCAATGCCAACACGATATCGTAGGCAAGGGCCGTGGCGAAATTGTTGTCGTAGCGCCTGCTCCACTCGATCTCGCCCGCAGCATCGGTCTTGATCACCACCACCTCCTGATCGCCGTCGCCTGTGAACAGGTAGCCCTCGTCTGCGGTTTGCAGCACCGCGAGGAGATCATCGCCGGGGTTCAGACCGGTGTTGTACTCCTTGCTCCACTCCAACGTACCGCTTGCATCCAGCTTCACGAGGCCCATGGTCTCGGATGTGTTCGTTCCCACCACGGCATAGCCGCCATCGCTGGTCTGGATCAGGTCGGTGGCGCCACTGCCGCTCGGGTCGATGATATTCGGATAACTGGCGTTCCATTCCACAGTACCGTTCGCATCGGTCTTCACCACCAGGAAGCTCGATCCGGTGAAGGCGAAGCCGCCATCGCTGGTCTGCACAAGCGCACGGCCGTACTCGCTTGTTCCGGTGTAGCCGATGGTGAAACAGCCATTGGTGAGTTGGGCGTGGGCGGCCAGTTGAAGGCTGGCGGCGGCAACGA
>JANNYL010000403.1:0-6326 GCA_031410075.1 Flavobacteriales bacterium | reverse complement strand
CGCGTTCTTGGGTACCCATTCCAGAACGTACCAAGCATAGGGCACGATCGCCGTGATCAAGGATATGGGGAACCACACAGGTACGATCCTGGGGCGCACCAGCACGAGTTCAGCAGCCGACCATGCGATCAATATGGCGGTAAGCTGCACCCCGGAAAACGGGTGGCACCAGATGAGCATAACGGTTAATAGCAGCGTGATGAAGTAGCGCTGTTTAAGCAGGCACAAGAGTGCCGTGAAGACAACGGCATGGTAAAACGCTTCGTTCGGGACGATCTGGTTGCGGCCCAGGTTCATGCTCCACCAACCCGAGCAAGGGTCAATAAACATAGCCTGTTTCAATAGGTCTACGCCGTGGTACCCATTCATCCATGCCACAACGGCACCAACCAAGGAAAGCACGCCACCACCCCATACGAAGACCAACTGCCCAACGCGCCTACTTGTCCCCTTCAGCGGAACCACATGGTCGAACAAAGCCATGAAAACCCGGATGCCGAGCAAGGTGAACACCAACCCATAAACAACGAACAGGATCCCCGGATCCGCCCCCGAAACACGCCATAACACTGAAAGTGCTAGCAGGTGCAGTTGGACGACCGCGGGCTTCTCATCATATGATGGAGTAGAAGGTTGAGCGTATAGAAGTCCAGCATGCTCGCCATCGATAAACTCACGGGCACTCGCCATATATTCTGCTTGATCCTTTTGGACGAAGCCGGTTCCAATATGGGCCGGGTCCAAAAGCTCAGCAGCGAAATGGGCTGCATAGAAAAGCAAGATCGGCAGTGCCAGGATGAAGGCGAACCCCCAGTCCCGCCAAGGTCTTAGACCCCTGGGTTCCACATGCGTCATCAAAAGGAGGAGGTTCTAACTATCAGGCCCCAATATCGCACCTTCAGCAACTGCGGGTGTCGTTGATCCCAAAGAGGAGTCCTCTTTCGGCTTCCGTTGCACCAGTACCATCATCGCAACACCCACGCTGATGGCCGCGTCGGCAACGTTGAACACTGGACGGAAAAACTCGAACGGTTCTCCTCCCCAGATCGGAAGCCATTCGGGGAATCGACCTTGCCACAGCGGGAAGTAGAACATATCCACTACGGCACCATGCAGGAATGGCGCGTAACCCCCTTCTGGAGAAAAGAGCGAAGCCACGTTTCGGGCAACGGGGTCACTACCATTGAAGATCAAGCCATAGAATGCACTATCGATGATATTCCCAAGCGCGCCAGCAAAAATGAGCGCGAGGCTGGTGATCATCCACTTGTCGCGTTTTTGGTGGATGATGTTCCGCAGAATGAAACCGATCGCTATGACCGCGGCAATACGGAATAGTGTGAGCAGAAGCTTGCCGGTTTCGCCGCCGAACTCAAGTCCGAAGGCCATGCCCTTGTTCTCCACGAATTGCAGATATCCCTTTGTGCTTTCCGCCCCGAACAGTGGCACGTACTCGCCAATGAAGAAATGGGTCTTCACCCAGATCTTCAAAGTCTGATCGGCCGCTAGGACCAATACGATGACGAGCAACGCGCGTTTCAAAGCCTTGACGCAAAAGGCACCAAGCTCAGTTGCTCATTTGCTGCTTGGCCTCAATGCTCAACGTGGCATGGGGAACCAAACGCAAGCGCTCTTTGCTGATCAACCGACCCGTAACACGGCAAATGCCATAGGTCTTGTTACGAATGCGCAACAGAGCATCTTCCAGGTGCTTGATGAATTTCTCCTGACGGCCTGCCAGCTGCGCGGTTTCTTCGCGGCTCAACGTCTCACTACCGTCCTCGATCATTTTGAACGAAGGACTTGTGTCCTCTGTGCCGTTGTTGTCGTTGTTGGCCAACGTCTGCTTCAGCAAGTCGTAATCTTTTCGCGCCTCATCCAATTTCGCATTGATGATGCCGCGGAATTCATCGAGTTCTGAATCGTTGTAGCGCTCCTTGCCTATCGCTTCAAGTGTGCTCACTTGTTTCTTCACCATCGGCGCCGACCGGTGGATGATGGGCGCTGAGGTTTGCGTAACCAATGGCTTGCTGTTCGCCTTGGCGATATCGGCCTTCTTCTCCTTCTTCTCTTTCTTCACAGGTGCTTTGGCCACAGGCTTGGGAGCAGGGGCTGGTTTTTCCGCAGGTGCTTTGGCGGTAACGGGTTTGGCCGCAACTGTTTTTGGGGCAGGTGCAGGCTTGGATCTGACTGGGGTAAATGCCTTCGCAGGGACCTTGGCAACAGGTGCTTTTTTGGCAACTGCCTTCGGCACAGGCTTTACGGCCACTTTCTTTTTCGCAGGTGCGGCTTTTTTCGCCACTACTTTTTTCACCGGGGCTTTGGCGAGGCTTTTCTTCACAGGTTTCGCTGCCTTTTTCGTTGTTGCTGGTTTGGCTTTTACAACTTTTTTCGCAACGGCCTTTTTTGCCACGGGCTTCTTCGTCGCGGTCTTTTTCACCGGGGAGGCTTTCTTGGCAGGCTTGATGGCTTTCTTGGGCACGGTCTTTTTTACCGGCTTAGCGGCCTTCTTGGGTGCTGGTTTCTTCGCCATGGCAATACCCTTTTTTTAAATGAGCCGCGAATATAGACGGATCCGCGCGTCATACGGCCCGTTTGGCCAAGCTCAGGCTGCAAGTCAACTCGGCGTCCAATTCCAGGTTGTGAATGATCCCGGGATCGCCGTTCAGTTCAGCCGCAAGTAGCTGGTCCTGAGGTGTAAGAGCCAGTGTTTCCGACAGAATATGGGGCGCGTATGCCTGAACCGCCAGTTCGAAAGACGCGTTCCCGTTCCGCAAAATGTGCAGGTCGATCCGGTCCGTTACATCAAAGCCTGACTCTTTTCGAAGAGTTTGGATCCGGCTCACCAGCTCGCGAGCGATGCCTTCTTGGATGAGTGGTTCTGTAAGAGTTATGTCCAGGGCCACGGTCAAAGCACCGTCACTGGCAACGCTCAAACCGGGCACGTTGTCAGCTGTGATCTCCACATCATCACGGAGCAATTCCACGTCAGTTCCTTCGACGGAAAGGCTCAAGCTGCCATTCGCTTCCAATTCGGCGATCTGCTCCTGGGAGAGGCCCACCACTTGGTTGGCTACGTGCTTCATCAGTTTGCCCATCCGCGCGCCCAGTTTTTTGAAGTCAGGCTTGATCTTCTTGGTGAGCTTGCTTTCACTCGCATCGAGGATCACGAGTTCCTTCACGTTCACTTCGCTGAGGAGCAATTCACGGATCCCTTCCAAGCGCGTGCGCATCGTATTGTCGGTCACCGGCACCATCACCTTTTGTAACGGTTGGCGCACGCGGTGGCCTTCCTTCTTTCGAATGCTGAGAACAAGCGTGGTGAGCTTTTGCGCAAGTGCGGTGCGCTGTTCCAGTTCCACATCGATCGCGACGACATCGCTCTTCGGCCAATCGCTTAGATGAACGCTTTTGCCTGTGAGGTCACGGTATAACCGATCGCTGAAGAATGGTGCGATGGGTGCGCTCAACATCGCTACCACTTCCAAACAATGGTGCAGTGTTTGGAATGCCGCGTTCTTGTCATTGCCCACTTCCCCCTTCCAGAAGCGACGGCGATTGAGGCGAACGTACCAGTTGCTGAGGTCTTCGACAACGAAGTCCTGCACCGCACGTGCAGCGACCGTTGGTTCGTAATCACTGAAGGCTGAATCGCATGCGGCGATCACACTGTTCAACCGCGAAAGCACCCAGCGATCCATCTCGGTACGTTCGCTCGCAGCGACCTGCGGAGTGCTCGCATCGAAGCTGTCGATGTTCGCGTACAGTGCGAAGAAGTTGTATGTGTTGAAGAGCGCCCGGAAGAACTTGCGCTGGACCTCAGTGATGCCTTCCGCGTCGAACTTCAAATTGTCCCAAGGCGAGGCATTGCTGATCATATACCACCGAACGGCATCTGCACCGAAGGCGTCGAGCGTTTTGAAAGGATCCACGGCATTGCCAAGCCGCTTGCTCATCTTCTGGCCTGCCTTGTCCAATACCAGGCCGTTGCTGACCACCGCTTTGTAAGCGACTTCATCGAACAGCAAAGTGGAGATGGCGTGCAACGTGTAGAACCATCCGCGTGTCTGGTCTACGCCTTCTGCGATGAAGTTCGCCGGGTAGCTCTCGTCGAACGGTTCATTGAACGGGCGAGGGTGGTTCGCTTCCAACTTTTTGTAATCAAGCCCCCATTGCGCATACGGCATGGCACCGCTATCGAACCACACGTCGATCAGATCACTTTCCCGTTTCATCGGTTTCCCGCCCGGTGAGAGCAGCACGATATTGTCCGCGTAGGGCTTATGAAGGTCAACCGAGTCGTAGTGCTTGCCGGAAGGTGTGTTCGTATCGAAATCCTTCAGCGGATCCTCGCTCATCACACCCGCTTTGATCGCCCGTGCTATCTCCTCTTTCAGTTGTTTCAGTGAGCCGATACAGAGTTCCTCATCGCCATCGGCAGTGCGCCAGATGGGGAGCGGGACTCCCCAGTAGCGGCTGCGAGAAAGATTCCAGTCCTGCAGGTTTTCCAGCCAGTTGCCAAAGCGGCCCGTGCCCGTGCTCTCGGGCTTCCAGTTGATCGTCTTGTTCAGCGCGATCAGGCGATCTTTCTTCGCAGTTACACGAACGAACCAGCTGTCCAGCGGGTAGTAGAGGATGGGCTTGTCGGTGCGCCAGCAGTGTGGGTAATTGTGCTCGTACTTCTCCACCTTGAAGGCACGGCCCATCTCCTTCAACCGAATGCTGAGCTCCACGTCCACGCTCTTTTCCGGCGATTGTCCGGCGGGGTAATATTCGTTCTTCACATACTTGCCCGCGAACTCGCCCATCTCCTTGGTGAAGCGGCCTTGCAGATCAACAAGTGTGAGCGTGCCAATGCCGTGTTGTCTCGCCACACGCATGTCGTCCGCGCCGAAACTCGGAGCCGTATGCACCACGCCAGTTCCATCTTCCGTTGTCACGAAATCGCCACCGATTACTTTGAAGGCTTCGCCTTGGTCGGGCTGCGCGTATTTGAACAACTGCTCGTAACGGATGCCTTCGAGTTGATGGCCGTAGAATTCTCCATCGACTTTCCATGGGATATTCTTGCCGTCCCTCTTGTAATCTTCGAACGAAGCGTTCTCGCTCTTCTCGTTGAAGTACGATGCGAGCCGTGACTTCGCGAGCACCATGGTCTGTGGCTCGTGCGTGTATGGGTTGAACGACTTTACACGCACATAGTCCAGTTTCGGACCAACGGTGAGTGCGCAGTTGCTGGGAAGTGTCCACGGTGTGGTCGTCCAGGCGAGGATGAATACGTCTCCGAACGCATCGTTGAAAAGGAATTCCGATGCATGGTCCCGCTCCACTTTGAACATGGCGACAACGCTCGTGTCCTTCACGGGCTTGTATGTGCCGGGCTGGTTCAGTTCATGTGAACTAAGACCTGTTCCGGCCGCAGGCGAGTATGGTTGTATCGTGAAGCCCTTGTATAGCAGCTGCTCGTCGTACAATTTCTTCAACAACCACCAAATGCTCTCGATGTATTTGGTCTCGTAGGTGATGTATGGATGCTCCAAGTCGAGCCAAAAGCCGATACGCCGCGTCATGTCGTTCCACACATCGGTATAGCGCATTACGGCCTTTTTACAGGCTGCGTTGTATTCTTCAACGGAGATCCCCCGGGGACGCCCGGGGTTCCCGATATCTTCCTTGGTGATGCCAAGTTCCTTCTCTACGCCCAATTCTATTGGCAACCCGTGTGTGTCCCAGCCAGCTTTGCGGTCCACACGATGGCCTTTCTGCGTTTGGTAGCGGCAGAAAATGTCCTTGATGGCCCGGGCCATTACGTGGTGTATACCAGGGAGGCCATTGGCGCTAGGTGGGCCTTCGTAGAACACGAAGGGTGGTGCATCCTTGCGCAGATCCAGACTCTTGCCAAAGGTGTCTTCGGCATCCCAAAGAGCCAGGATCTCCGCTGCAACCTTTGGAAGGTCAAGTTCATCGTATTGTGGAAAGCTCTGGGCCATCTCGAATTTGAAGGGCCGCGAAGATAGACGCGCTGTTCAGGCTGCATGCCGCCCTGCATTGATCGAAGGGAAAGGGACCAGCCGTGTGATGAACCGGTTTGTCACATACCTTCACTTCTGAACCCTAACAACCCGTTCATGAAAAAAGCCCTACTCCCTTGCCTTTCGCTGGTTCTAGCAACATCACTCAACGCTCAGACGATCCTGATCGAAGAAGCGTTCTATACATATACCCTTGGCAGTGCGATGGCCGCCAACGACCCAGCCAATTGGACACCTTGGCCAGGTGGCGATGATCAGGTGGTTGATACGGCTCAAGCCGCTTCTGGTACAAAC
>JANNYL010000402.1:0-1541 GCA_031410075.1 Flavobacteriales bacterium | reverse complement strand
CATAGGTGCTCTCACTGATGTTCACTTGTCCCACCTCACCACTGCTTTCCATGCGGCTTGCAGTGTTCACCGTATCGCCCCAGATGTCGTAGGCGAACTTCTTCACGCCCACAATGCCGGCGACGACCGGGCCGGTGTGGATGCCCACGCGCATCTCGAAGGCGGGCTTGCCCAGCGCATCGCGTTCTTTCTTCCGTGCGACCATGGAGGCCTGCATCTCCAGTGCGGCTTGAACGACACCAGCGGGTGTTGATGATGCCGGAACAGGCAAGCCACCAGCACACATGTACGCATCGCCAATGGTCTTGATCTTCTCGATGCCGCGTGCGGTGATGATGTGGTCGAAGGTTTTGAAGCAGGTGTTCAGCTCTTCAACCAATTCCTGGGGCGTGAGCTTCTCGCTCGCTTCGGTGAAGCCTTTGAAATCAGTGAAGAGGATGGTGACCTTGTCGAAGTGTTTGGCGTCGGCATGTCCTTTCGCCATCAGCTCAGTCGCCACTTCCGCAGGGAGGATGTTGAGCAGCAATGCTCTGCTCCGGTCCCGTTCCACGCGGAGGTCCAGGGTGCGCTGCATCACCTCGCGTTCCAATTCCGCGTTGCGCTCCAGGATGGTCCCGAAGGTCATGTACTCACCTTCGTTGACCCGGTAGTCCGCCTCGCTGCCGTGCACATGGGCCACCAGCCACTTTCCGTTGTCTTTCCGTAAAAGCGTGGTGTGCCGGTTCGACATGGCGTTCATAGCCGCGCCTTCGCCGACGATCCACCGCGATTCCCCTTCCACCAAGGCGACAGCACCCCACACCTTCACCTCGATCCAGAGAAACTCCATCTTGAACGGGATGGGGTACTGTTCGACACCCTTCTGGTTCATGGCGCGGTATTGCTCGCGGTTCACAGCCCGTTCGTGGGATCCGGTGCCGAAGAAGCTGATGTCCGGTGCGCACACCGCGAAACGCGCGTCCAGATCGCGGCGCGCGTAGCTCTGCCAGAATTGATCGTGCACGGTCAATACCTCGGCTTCGGTCTCGG
Organism: Flavobacteriales bacterium; assembly: GCA_031410075.1. Classification (GTDB taxonomy): domain Bacteria; phylum Bacteroidota; class Bacteroidia; order Flavobacteriales_F; family PHOS-HE28; genus PHOS-HE28. Next base: position 512 of record JANNYL010000402.1, on the reverse strand, counting down.
AAATGGTATTTATCGTCGGTTCCATCAAGAACGAAGGCTAGGCGATCCCGAGCCGGTCCACAAAGTACATCTCCATCTCGCCCTTGCCCTTCGCCTGCACCCCGGCTCGGAGGCCGGGGCAGGCCAAGCCGCGCGAGGTGAACGTGAGCCCGGTCTCGTCCTTCACCATCGCATAGGTGCTCTCGCTGATGTTCTTGGCGACCTACTTCTTTGCCGGGATGCCCGGACGATGGCGCCGATGACTGAAGCCATCGACGCCCTGCCGTGACATTCTACCAGTTCGACCACGTGGACCGCAGGTTCGCGGACAGGCTAATGGCAGGCCGCCGATCTTGCACTTATTTGCACCCATGATGGACTTCATCCAAGAATTACGGCTACGCAACGAGGCCCTCTTCTGGTTCGGCTTGGTGTGCTTGGTCTTCTCGTTGGTGTGCTTGCTGCTCACCCAGCTCAGCACCACCCAGGTCTTCAATGTGAGCGCGTGGATCAAGCCCTTCAAGTTCGCCTTC
>JANNYL010000401.1:0-7830 GCA_031410075.1 Flavobacteriales bacterium | reverse complement strand
GAGTTCAACGCACCAACGAAAACACTCGCTTCCACCGGATCCCCATGGGGAATCCACCGTTCTCAGGGTCGGTGGTGAGCCAGATCAGAACGGCCTTGCCAACCACATGGTCGAATGGAACAAATCCCCAGAACCGGGCATCCTGTGAGCGATGCCTATTGTCGCCCATCAACCAATAGTAGTCCTGCTTGAACGTGTAGCTCGTTGCCTTTTCGCCGTTGATGTAGATGTCGTTACCGCGCAATTCAACAGTATTCCCTTCGTAGACGGTTATTGCGCGGCGGTAAAGTGGCAAGTTCTCCTTGGTAAGCGTCAGACTTTCTCCCACTTTGGGGATCCAAAGCGGCCCGAAATTGTCCTCACTCCAATCGAACCCAGGCGTGTTCGGGTAGATCGGATAACCATATTCCGGACGATAGAAACCCTTCGGCCTGATCTGCCTTTTCATGGCGATCACATTACCGAATTTGGCGACTTCTTCCGCACGCTTTTGCGTAAGTGGGAACACAGCAGTATCACCACCAGGGCTTTGGCCAATGTCAGTGAAAGACACGTCGAACTGCTGCTTCAGCGCATTCTCGTTGAACTTCCCTTTCGTTCTGAAGCCATAAGCGTATTGGCCCATTGGTGGCAGAGGCGACTCCACATCATTCACGAACAACACGCCATCTTTCACCTCGATCTTGTCTCCTGCGATCGCAACGCACCGCTTGATGTAATTCTCCTGCTTGTCTACAGGGCGAACCAGGATGCCACCGCCCTCAGCCATTACGCCGCCACTTTTAGGCATGCGGTAAGAAGGGTCCTGCACTTTCTTCCGACCGTAATTGCGCACCAGTTGATAGTAGCTCTGCTCTTGAATGTTCGCTACCACGGTATCGCCTTCAGGAAAGTTGAAGACCACGGCATCGCCGCGTTCCGGTTTTCCCAAGCCCGGTAGTCGGAAATAGGGGAGGGAGAACCAGTTGGTAAAACTGGGAGAGCTCACAGTAAGCGGAAGCGTGTGGTGTGTGAACGGAAAGGTGATCGGCGTCATCGGGGTGCGTGCGCCGTAACTCAATTTGCTTACGAAGAGGTAGTCGCCCACGAGCAGGCTTTTCTCCATGGATTCCGTGGGTATCGTGAACGCTTCGAAGGTGAATACGCGGAAGGTTGTGGCGACGATAACGGCGAAAAGGATCGCATCGCCCCATTGGCCGGCAAAAGCGCGCTTGCGATCACCTATCGGTATCGGCCCAACCCACTTGTGTTCTGCTTTGAACGCCAAGCGCGGCAGCGTGATCCAAGGCGTGAATACCATGATCACATGCTGCTTCAGTTCGCGCTCGTTCAAGGCAATGCTGGTGTTCACATTGTAAATGATCAGTATCAGCAGGTTGATGCCTGGAACGAGAAGAAGGATCACCCAATACCATGGCTTGCCAAGGATCTTGTTCCACACGAAGAGATTGTACAATGGAATGTACCCCGCCCAAGAGGGCGCTCCGGCCTTGGCGAAGATCTTCGGCAGGCAAATGGAAAGTATAGCGAGGTAAGCGAGGAGGAGGATCCAGGGGATCATGTGAGGGTGCGATAAAGTTCCCAAGCGCCCATTAGCCCTTGGGATAAGGGAAGCGCGAATGTGCGGAATCCCTTTCGGAGAGTAACGTGAAATTGCGTGAAGAGGCGAACATGGATATGTGTCCGATCAACGGGACAGGTCGAGAACATCATCCATGGTGAAGAAGCCTTGTTTGCCTTTGAGCCATTCGGCGGCCACAACAGCGCCGGTCGCAAAGCCTTGTCGCCCGAAGGCGTCGTGGGTGATGGTGATCTTGTCCTCGGTGCTCGCCCACGTAACACTGTGCTTGCCGGGTACATCACCAGTGCGTTCGCTCACAATGGGGACCAGCGATGACGAAGGAGAAGGGGAGAAGGGTGCAGGCGCTAATTCCCAGCCGGAGTAACGATGCGTTTTCAGATCTATATCCCGCGCCAGAGTAATTGCGGTTCCGCTCGGCGCATCCAATTTGTGGACGTGATGGACTTCATCAACGTGCACGCGATAACCCGGTTGATCATTCATCAAACCTGCCAAGAACTTGTTCACCCGGAAGAACAAATTCACGCCGATACTGAAGTTGCTCGCCCAAAGCAACGAACCTTGATTGGCCTGCACCATGGCTTTTACTTCGGCCATGTGGTCGTACCAACCTGTTGTTCCTACAACGATCGGAACGCCAGATTCCAGGCATAAGCGCATGTTCTCCAAGGCTTGGTCCGGTTTCGTGAACTCGATCGCAACATCGCATCCTTTCGGAGAGGATCCCGCGTTCGCTGTATCGACTTTCAAGGGCACAGAATGCCCACGTCCAATGGCCACTTGTTCAATGGCCTTGCCCATTTTTCCATAGCCGAGGAGAGCGACGTTCATGGCGTGGTGAAAGCGAAGCGGTGATTGCTATTTATCATCGACCATGATAGGTCGAACACCTACCAATTTTCCAGCATAATAAACCCGCAAGAAATAAATTCCGGACTCTTGGCTAGACAAATCCACCATTTCTGAACTTTTGGATCGAATCTCTCTGCCCGCCACGTCAATAACTTCCAACTGGTCGAAACGGCCATTTACAGTAACCGGCCCATCGGTCGGGTTGGGAAAGATGCGGATGTTCTGCACCGAAGCCGCCTCAGGTATTGACGTAAAGAAGAGACAATTTGGATCACCATAAACGACAACCTCGGATTCGCGCACGCAATCAAGTGCTTGAGTAAAAGATAGACCACCTTGTAGCAAGGGATTGAATGGACCGTGGCAGCCACCAATTCCTTCGATCACACATGATTCCGATGTTGAAAATCGCTTTCGATACGCCCCGGCTATCAGGACTGAATCGATGTCAAGAACAACAGGTACAGGATCCCATTCCGTTATAAATCCAAAGGCCGGTGACGGGAGCGTATCCCCAATAACGGCGTCAAAATCATAGATCAAATGATCCGTATCGATGAGCGATTCCTTTGCGAATACCCTGTGTTCGACCTCGCGGATGAAAATGTCCGGTCCTGGTCCTTCTGAAAAACCTTCGCAAAAGACCAAAATTGTACTGTATTGGATCTGCGTTCGAGTGCGCACCCGTTTGTATTCTAGCCCATCGATCAAGACATTATTCTCGTCGATCCAGTAGCTTGTTGTCCTGGTTTCCAAACAATCTCCAAACGGAGAAGAATCGACATGCGCGGTCCATGTGCGCGTGCTATCTTCAGTAAAGGGAACATAGACCTGTGCAGGAACACAAGCAACCCAAACAAAAGTCACGAGATAGGTAAATGCCAAACGCATTGCTTCAATTTTAACCGAAGGTAGGCGGGCATGTTCGTATAGATCAAAGTCGCAAACACAAACTAAAACCAACAGCCCCCTGCGAAACCATTGGCAAGCTAGGCCCCAAGTTCAACGATAGGTCATCACCCACATCAAAGCGCACAAAATGCGCGTCAACGCTCGCATCAACCACATTCAAAATGTACACTCCAGCCGTACAGAGCCAACTCAGATCCCGCCATTTCCGATAGGTGTCCGCTACTTCACGGACCCTGTCCGCCGAAAATTGGCCGTTGAATTCATCCGTTGTGTTCGGGTCATTATCCACAAGAGCCACGTAGGCATCACGATAGCGTGAATATTCCTTGTTGTTGCGATGAATGAAATATGCGCACGTCGCTAATCCACCCCATGCGATCGGAGCTTTCCAATACTTGCGATTATAGATCTGCCCAGCACCCGGCAACAATGCTGAATAGATCGTCGCACGCTTCGGCTGGTGTCTTGCGCGCCAATCAGGTCGGACGGTGGTATCCGGAGAAGAAACCGATCCTTGGCCGAAAGCGGAACCAGCGCTGGAAAGCGCGACCAGGATCAATAAGGTCCGGAGTTGTGGCGGGAGCATCAGCACGATCACCCGCGAAGATCGGGCCAAGCGCGCAATTCCATGTTCAACAAGGATCTACCGGCTCTCCAGCAAGCGCTTGATCCGCTCCAACTCTTCGTCGTTCTTGAAGCTGATCTCGATGCGGCCCTTGCCGCCATCGCTCTGTTTCACGGTGACTTTCGTGCCGAAGATGCCAGCGAAATGTTTGCTCAAGTGTTTCTGTCTTGCGGCACTCATGCGCACCGGAGCCCCACCAAAACGGGCGAGCGGGCTTTTGTCCCGGGCTACTTCTTCAACCTGTCGCACGCTCATCTGGCTCTCGATGATGCGGTGGTACAGTTCGATCTGCTTGATCGGGTCGGGGATCGTGATCAACGCTCGCGCATGGCCCATGCCGATGTGCTTCTGCCGAAGACCAAGCTGGATCTCTGGTGGAAGCTTCAACAAACGCAGGTAGTTGGCCACGGTTGCGCGGTCTTTCCCAACCTTTTCACTGAGCTGTTCCTGGGTCAAGTTCACCTCATCCACCAAACGCTGGAAACTGATGGCGACTTCGATGGCATCCAACTCTTCACGTTGGATATTCTCCACCAGAGCCATCTCCAACATCCCTTCATCGTTGGCGATGCGGATATAGGCTGGCACCTCCGTAAGTCCGGCGAGTTGCGAAGCGCGAAAACGCCGTTCGCCGCTGATGAGCTGGTACCGATCGTAACCGAGTTTGCGAACGGTTACGGGTTGAATGATCCCCAGTTCCTTGATGCTCTGTGCCAACTCCACCAGCGCTTCTTTGCTGAAGGTTGTGCGCGGCTGGAAGGGATTGGGTTCGATATGCGCGATGAGAATATTGGCCACACCACCGGCCACCCGGTTCCCACCGAGCTCCGAAGTTCCATTGCGCTCAGTGATATCGGTGCTGCTGTCTTCCAGCAAGGCACTCAGGCCGCGGCCAAGTCCACGTTTCTTGGTCATTACGCTTCAACGGTAGCAATGGTGCGCTCGGCTTCGCGAATACGCGTGAGGTCGTTCTTCTGCAGGATCTCGCGCGCCAGGTTCAAGTAGTTCGTCGCGCCCTTGCTGCTGGCATCGTGCATGATGATCGTTTGTCCATGGCTCGGCGCCTCACCGAGCGAAACATTGCGATGGATAACGGTGTCGAATACCAATTGCTGGAAATGCGTCTTCACCTCATCCACCACTTGATTGGCCAAGCGAAGGCGGCTATCGTACATGGTCAGCAACATACCCTCGATCACCAATTCAGGATTGAGGCGTTGTTGAACGATCTTGATCGTATTGAGCAATTTGCCCAAGCCTTCCAAAGCGAAGTATTCACACTGCACCGGCACGATCACGCTATCCGCGCAGCTCAGCGCGTTCACTGTTACCAAGCCGAGCGAAGGGGAGCAATCAATGATGATGAAATCGTACAACTCGCGAAGCGGCTCAAGTACCCGCTTCATCTGCTTTTCGCGATCGGGCATGTCGATCATCTCGATCTCCGCACCTACCAGATCGATGTGGCCCGGCAGCAGATCGAGGTTCGGGTTATCCGTTGTCCTGATCACATCCGTTGCAGGAGCGCCATTGATGATGCTCTCGTAAATGCTCGCTTTGGTTTCGCGCGGGTCGTATCCCGTACCACTGGTCGCGTTGGCCTGCGGATCGGCATCCACCAGCAGTGTTCTGCGTTCCAATGCGCCCAAGCAGGCGGCCAGGTTGATAGCGGTAGTGGTCTTGCCAACGCCGCCTTTCTGATTCACGATCGCGATGATCTTGCCCATGGTGGAGATTCGTTTTAAAGGTTGTTCCAAAGGCGTTGGTTCAACGTTTTGGACGGGGCCGAAAGTAGACCTGCGGGTTTCGCCAACAGCGCTCCTGCGTCAGTGGTTTTTTGAACAGTACGATGTGTCGAAGGTGTTGCATCGGATCTTATCAACACCCCATAATCAATGGGAGCGTGATGATGCGTACTTCTTAACAAGACCGACAAGATCGTGGATAGATGATCGAAACAGCGCTGAACCTGAAGGAGTGACATCGAGCGTGGCGTCGCTGCCGACTGTCACCGCGACTTGCACGACGGACCCGTTGTCGAGTTCATAGGCGAACCGCCCGCTCGACAGCGTCGGGATAAGGCGGTGGACGACTTCTTCGGCATGGTCCTGAACATGGCCCATATAGGCGTGGACGACCGCGCCGCCGTAGAGCGCGCAGGCGTCGAGCAAGCCCCGGCTGCCGCGCGCGCAGGCGGCGACCTGTGCGGACAGGTCGGCGATGTTCATGGCGATATTGCGTGCGGGATAGGGGCCGGAAGCGAGGAGGGCGCGGGTGTCGGCCTCGCGCAACTGCCCGCCCTCGACGAGCAGGAAATTGTCGAAGATGACACCTTCCTGTTCGATGCTGGTGCTGCCCGGCGGCATCGATCCGGGGCTGATCCCGCCGATGTCGGCATGATGGCCGCGCGCCGCGACGAAGAAATCGGGGGCGGTGCTGGCGTCGTCCGCAAACACCGGCTGTATCACGGTAATGTCGGGCAAATGCGTGCCGCCGTCATAGGGCGCGTTGAGCGCATAGACATCGCCGCGCCGGATGCCGCGTCCGTCGTTCGCGCGCCGCCGCAGGATGGTGCGGATGCTCTCGCCCATCGACCCGAGATGGACCGGGATATGCGGCGCATTGGCGATCAGCGCCCCGTCGCCCGCAAACACCGCGCACGAGAAATCGAGTCGTTCGCGGATGTTGACCGACGAGGCGCTGTGGCGGAGCGCCGCGCCCATTTCCTCGGCAATCCCCATGAACATTCCCGCAAAGATTTCGAGTCGCGCCGGGTCGCGCGCGGTGCCGATGGCCGCAATGCTGTGGGCAGCGGTGCGCTTGAGGATCAGAACAGCTTCGGGATCGACGGTCGCGGTCCAGCCTGGTTCGACCATCGTCGTTGCGACCGGATCAACGATCAGCGCGGGACCGGTAACGGTTGCACCTGCGGCAAGGTTGTTGCGGTCGAACACGGGAGTCGGATGGCGGTTACCTTCTAGGTGGGCGTCGATGCTTTCGAGCGGTGGCGTGGTTTTGGCTGGCAGCGGCGCACCAATGCCTGTCTCCTTCGTCCCCGCCGAAACCGCCTCGGCGCGGAGCATATCGACGACCAGCGGGCCGGTGTCAGCATAGCCGAAGCGCTGGCGAAACGCGGCGGTGAACGCGGCGGTCATTACCGGGACCGGGCCGAGCGGGATTTCGAAGCTGCTGTCCGATCCTTGCGTTCGTACCAGCGCGGTTGCTGTGCAGGTGACACCGTCGGTGTCTAGACCCTGTGCGATCAGGGCATCACGCGCTTCATCGCCAAGGACTGCGGCTTCGCGTTCGATGGCCGCCAGCGTCGCGTCGTCGAGCGCCATGCCCAGCGTCCGCTCGCGCAACTCGCGCCGGTCGGCGAGGCCCATACCGTAAGCCGACAGCACCCCCGCGAGCGGGTGGATCAGCACCGTGTCGATGCCGAGCGTTTCGGCGACGAGGCACGCATGTTGCCCGCCCGCGCCGCCGAAGCAGGCGAGCGCGAACCGCGCGACATCATGGCCGCGTGCAATCGAGATCGCACGGATGGCGTTGGCCATATCGGCGACGGCAATGCGAATGAAGCTTTCGGCAATGTCCTCGACTTCTGCGCCGCCGATTATGTCGGCGACCGTTTGGAGCCGCGCGAACGCTGCCCCGACATCGAGCGGTTCGTTGCGGTTCGGGCCGAAGACATTCGGGAAATGCCGCGCCTGCAATTTGCCCAGCACGACATTGCAGTCGGTAATCGTCAGCGGCCCGCCGCGCCGGTAGCAGGCCGGCCCCGGATCGGCCCCCGCCGATGCTGGTCCGACCGCCAGCCGCCCGTCCTCATAACGGCAGATCGACCCGCCGCCCGCCG
>JANNYL010000400.1:0-2089 GCA_031410075.1 Flavobacteriales bacterium | reverse complement strand
TGCCCTTGGCACGCGCCTGCTCACTGTGTTGGCTGTCAGGCCGGGCCTGACCCGGCATCGCGAAGAGTATAGGCCTGTGGCTACAGATCACTTCCTTCCCATCGCACGGTCCGCGGCCTTCACTACATCCGGCGTGTCCAGCCCATATTTTTTGAGCAACTGGTCCGCTGTGCCGCTCTCGCCGAAACTGTCGTTCACGGCCACGTATTCCTGCGGTGTTGGCAGCGTGCGCGCAAGAAGATGAGCGATGGCATCGCCCAAGCCTCCATAGCGGTTGTGTTCCTCGCAGGTAACTACGCATTTCGTTTTGCGAACGCTGGATAGGACGGCCTCTTCGTCCAAGGGTTTGATCGTATGCACATTGATCACCTCCGCGCTGATGTTGCGTTTGGCCAATTCCTCAGCAGCCTGTAGAGCCTTCCATACCAAATGACCACAAGCGAAGATGCTTACATCGCTGCCTTCTATCAAGCGTTGAGCCTTGCCGATCTCGAAAGGCAGGTCAGCGGGAATGAACACAGGCCATTTCGGGCGACCGAAACGCAAATAGACAGGACCTTCATGTGCCCCAATGGCGATGGTGGCTTGCTTCGTTTGATTGTAGTCGCATGGCACGATCACCGTCATACCGGGTAGCATGCGCATAAGACCAATGTCTTCGAGGATCTGGTGAGTGGCGCCATCCTCACCAAGGGTAAGGCCGGCATGGCTGGCGCAGATCTTCACGTTCTTACCCGCGTAGGCAATGCTCTGGCGGATCTGATCGTAAACCCGGCCCGTACTGAAGTTGGCGAACGTGCCAGTGAAGGGGATCATGCCCCCAATGGTAAGACCTGCGGCAATGCCCATCATGTTCGCTTCGGCTATACCTACTTGGAAAAAGCGATCGGGGAACTGCTTGGCGAAAGCATCCATTTTGAGCGAACCGATGAGGTCGGCGCAAAGCGCTACAACGCGTTCATCGCGGTTGCCCAATTCGAGCAATCCAGCACCAAAGCCGGAGCGCGTGTCTTTCTGATCGAGGATAGGATAGGCGGCCATTTGCAGGAGTGGTGGTGAGTGAGTTCTTGGTTTTCGATGGATCGTTCTAGAGGTCGAGGTCAATTGATCGGCCGCTTTGTACGGTAATGTTCTTTTCTATCGAGAATGCGGTCTGGTGGGCACTCGCACTTCGGTAGATCACTTTGTAATCACCGGGTAACAGGCGGAACTGGTTGCGCGTCTCATTCGGGTTCAGGTCGATCACCCACTTCATGTTACTGCCGTCCAGTTGGAAAACCGCCCCGAACCCTGGAGCGCTGGAGTTCACGTTCAGCACACCACTTTGTGGAACACTCACCGGGGTGGATCTGCTTTGCTGTATCACGACATCCGGGATCAACAGTCGCGGAAGCGTGAGGAATTCCAGATCATAGGTACCCGTTCGATAGCGTTTCGAAGTATTCATGCGCTGCGCGTTCAGCGTGGTCATTTCATCTTTTTTGCGCACGATACATTGCACATCTTCGGCTGCAGCGAGACCCGTTTCCGTTCGCAATTCCAGATCACCTTGGCCTGCCGCGAGCGTGATGACATTGTGTTGGCCGGGTTCGATCACCACGTTCTCCTTTACGCTGGGTGGAAGCGTATGTGCGACCACGCGGTAGGTGAAGACAGGATCTATGCTGAGCGTATCCGGTTCGCCGCGAACGCTCATGGTGTGAACGAAATGGTACCGTGCCTGCCCGGTTTTCTGGTCGAAAAAGGTCACCGGTACGTTCGTTTCCGTGGGCTTGGAATCATCGGTTACCAAAAGCAATTGCGTGGTGGTGGTGTTCAGCGCCTGATCGATCACCACGCGCAAGACACGTTGGAACATTTCCGGTGTGCTGGCATCGTAGTAGTTCCCCACGCATTTCAAGTTGTACTTACCGCCTTCTTCCAAGCCGATCCCGATCACAAATGGCTTGAGGAAAATACCCTTTGCCTGCAGGGCACGGCTCACAGCGCAAGGGTCCTCATCACAAGCTTCGATACCATCGGTTATGAGAATAATGACATTGCGCGCCTTGTTGTCCGGAAAGTCACCGGCCGCTTTTTCCAGCGAGCG
>JANNYL010000399.1:0-2525 GCA_031410075.1 Flavobacteriales bacterium | reverse complement strand
AGCTTGGCTAGCGGCAGGGTCGCCGAATCCATCACCGTCCACATCCGCGTAGTAGGTAGCAGCCACATCAGCTACACCGCAACCGCAGGCACCGGGCACCTGCTTCAGCGCATCAGCTGGGCAGAGGTCCGTGTTGTTGGTCACGAAGCCCGGAGGCACGATGCACGTGAAACCAGCTTGGCTAGCGGCAGGATCGCCGAAACCATCGCCATCCACATCAGCATAGTAGGTAGTAGCAACATCAGCTACACCGCAACCGCAGGCGCCAGGAGCTTGCTTCAATGCATCAGCTGGGCAGAGATCCGTGTTGTTGGCAACGAAGCCAGAAGGCACGATGCAGGTGAAGCCAGCTTGGCTAGCGGCAGGGTCGCCGAATCCATCACCGTCCACATCCGCGTAGTAGGTAGCAGCCACATCAGCTACACCGCAACCGCAAGTACCGGGTGCTTGTTTCAACGCATCCGAAGGGCAGAGGTCCGTGTTGTTGGCAACTGAGCCTACAGGTTGAGTGCAAGCGAGTGTCGCTGCACCGGCACCAAAGCCATCACCGTCCGTATCCGCGTACCAGTTGGTAGCCGTATTCACAACTACAGCAACGTTCTGCGAAGCCGTTCCGCACGCATTGGTCACCGTGATGCTGTAGTTACCCGTAGCAGCACCGGCAACACTAGCGTTGGCCGTGTTGCCATTGGTGATCGTACCCACGCCGCTCCAGCTGTAGGTGAACGGAGCGTCGCCCGTAACAACTACGCCGAGGGTGAGAGCATCGGTGCTGCAGATCGGGCTGTTGCTCGAAGTGCTGCTGATGGCAACAGGCACACAAGGAGCGACCGTGTTGCAACCCTGGACGTTCAGGTCGTCTATACGCCAGTTGGCGGTGTTCGCGGAAGGAGATCCCGAACCGTTGTGGCCGTAAATGCGGACCGTGAGCGGCTGACCGTTCAAGGAAGCTACGGAAAGACCGGTGTTGCTCTTCAGGGACCATACGCTGTTGTTGGAGATGGAGCCCGTAGCGACGTTCGCCACGAAGCCGTCCGCACTCGTGCGCACCGTATAGGCCTGGGCACCCGTGCCCGTAGAGCGCGTGCCGAAGGTCAAGCCGTTCAAGGTGAAGATCGTGCCAGCGTTCGGGGTCAAGGAGAACTCGAAGTAGGTGCTCGTCGCCGTGTTCAGCGCACCGGTGAAGGCTGCTGCCCCCGCATTGTTGGTGCCGGTAGCACCGGTGTAGCCCGAAGAGGCGCTCGTACTGGTGATCAACGTGGTCGTGCCGTTGTTGTTACCAGAGGTGATATTGCCGGTCGTTGTGTTGGTGATGGCGTTGGCGTTCGAAGCGGCCGTGGCCATGTCCCAATTAGCGGCTGGGAGCACACCTGCACACACGCAAGAGGCGCTCCATACGTCGTTCAACGTACATGCATTCAGGTCATCGCATGCGGTGCCTGGAAGAGCGGCTCCACCGATCACACCGAGACAATCGGGGGCTGGAGGAGCAGGGAACGTGAGGAAAGTCTTCACTTGCTCGCCTGCGCCAGCTTGGTTCCACACGTACGTCTCCAACGCACCACCGGGTGCTTGGAGCTGCACGTTGATGTGGAAGCTAAGCGTACCGTCAGTGGTAAGCTGTGCGATCAACACACGGTTGGTACCTGTAGGATCCACACCGGTGCCGTTCGGCAGTGTGGCCCAGGCATCACCGACCATGGTGAACGAAGGACCACCCGTCTGCAACGGGGTGAGGTCAACAAGACCACCCAGATTGTAGGTGAGAGCAGGGATCGTAGGTGAAGCCAAGATGTTGCCATCGGGCGTACCAGCACCGCTGGGGAAGCCCGAGTACACCGAGCACAGCGTGAGGTTGCCGTTGGTGTCGGCTGTTTTCAACGTACCTGCTTGTTGGGTATTTGCTCCACAACCGACCGTGCCACCTGAGCGACCGGTCACACCGATCGTGATATAGGAGTCGAACGCGGCACGCTCATCCAAACGTGATGTTTGTGGTGGGACTTCCGTACCGAAGTTGTCGTCGTTCCAGAAAGCCGTGGATGTGGTGAAATCGAGCGGGTTGGGCGAAGGACCACCGCCTTGTGGCAATGGACTTCCGTTCACCGTGTTCAACTTGTAGTTGGGGAGCATGTCCACGTACACACGGTACACTTGCGTGCCGGCCGTGATGGGTGTAGAAATGCTGCCGCCATTGATATAGGCTGCATCGGCTGCGGATATCGTGTAGTAGTTCTCTACGACGATACCCTCCAGGCCTTGCGCCTTCGACACCAGGCCCGTACAGGCCAGTGCCGCTCCGAACAGGAATTTGAAGAAGTTCTGTTTCATGGTTGTTGGTATTGCGGCCTTGGACCGGGACTTGTCTTGTCCCCGCTCCAGTTCCGCGGGTTGGTTTAGTAACACGTTCCGTTGAAGGCACCCACGAACAAGCCGAAGTCCGTGGAGTTGACGAGACCATCGCTGTTGATATCACCGGCGCAACCGGCAACTGCGGCAACGTCCAAGCCGAGGTCAGCGGCCAG
>JANNYL010000398.1:0-3615 GCA_031410075.1 Flavobacteriales bacterium | reverse complement strand
GTGCGATGATGATCGCGGTCTCTTGTCATCTCTTGGGATCCCGGTGCCACCTGTCGCCCCGCCGCGCTTGGCGAAGCTATCGGTTGCGGCGGGAATACTGGCGGTAGCTTGGGGAGGCATGAAGCTGTACTCGGTGGGAGTACTATCCTCAGTACACCTCGTCGTGCGTGCCGATATCGATGAGCAGCACCCTGCTATGGCCTTTAAGGAATTGGAAAACCACGCGGCGATCATGATCAATGCTGAGTGCCCAGTAACTACTCAGCTTGCCGGTGAGTTTGTGCGTCCTCAGTTCGTGCGCGAACGGATCATGGACGAAAAGCTCCAAGGCGTCCCAGAACCGCTGCTTCAGCACAGCATCGGGAGCAACGCGCTTCTTGTAGGATCGCTTGAAGCCTGCATCCCAGACCAGTTCGATCATGCCTCGATGTCCTTGCGCAGGTCAGACAGCTTGCCCTTACGCACCTTTCCAAGCTTGGCATTTCGTGTGGCCGCCTTTGAACGAGATATCAACGTCTCCCGCGCAGCTTCTGTAAACGCCTTGCGGATGATACCTGCCGTATACTCCTTCTCTTCCCATGGCAGGGCATCGAATTGCTCGATCACCGTTTTGATGTCTGGAGTTCTCATGGAGTTGGTGGTACGCATCAAAGATAGGCGCCCAAACTGCGCCCCGCTCCCGCAGTGTGATGATGATCGCGGTCTCTGACCATCTCATGGGATCCCGGTGCCACGTCGCCCCGCCGCGCTTGGCGGAGCTATCGGTTGCGGCGGGAAGACTGGCGGTAGCGAGCAATGAGCAATGCTGCTCCATTGAGGATGAACCGTCTATTTTCGCTACCAAACTCATTCAGACAAGATGAAGACATCCTTACTCCGTTCCGTTCTCCTGGCAATGCCACTTTCGCTGCATTGCTTGGCACAGGAGACTCTGATACTGCAGCCCGACGCGGCGGCTGGGAAGGATGCAGTTCTGCATGGTCTGGCGACCGAGGCGAACAACAACTGGGGATCCACGAACCAATTCCCAGCGGCAGCTTGGACGTTCCAAGGATCCGAAGGCACATTGAGGACGGCGATCGATTTCGATCTCTCCAGCATCCCAACGGGTTCAACTGTCGTCAGCGCTTACTTGTCCCTGTACGCATTCGACGCTGACAATGGATTCGGGTTCCACTCGACGTTGAGCGGATCCAACGCGGGCTGGCTGCAACGGATCACCACCGCATGGAACGAGAACACCGTCACCTGGAACACGCAACCCAACAGCACCTCCGTAAACCAGGTAGCGACGCCTCAGCTCAACACCCCGACCGCTAACATCATCGACCTCGATGTTTCGCAATTGGTGCAGGACATGGTAAATGATCCAGGGAACAGCCATGGCTTCCTCTTGCGTCTGCAGAACGAGACAATATATCGCCGGTTGAACTTCGCTTCGAGCGACCACGCGAACAACGCGCTCCACCCACGTCTTATCGTCACCTACCTCGAACCGATCGCATCGGACAGTTGCTTCACGTTGCAGCCTGGAGCCGCTGCGGGAAAGGATGCCGTGTTGCATGGGTTGGTCTCTGAGGCGAACAATAACTGGGGATCCTCGGACCAGTTCCCGGCAGCGGCTTGGACCTTCCAAAGTGTCGCGGGGACTTTGCGCAGCGCAGTTGGATTCGACCTCTCTCAAGTGCCGAGCGATGCGGTCATCACTTCCGCCTACCTGTCCCTGTATGCTTATGATGCGGACATCGGGTTCGGCTTGCATTCCACGCTGAGCGGATCCAACGCCGCGTGGATCCGACGCATTACCACACCCTGGAATGAAGGTACCGTTACCTGGAACACGCAACCCACGGCGACGAACACTGATCAAGTGCTCGTTCCACTGATCGATGACCCGCAGGCAAGTCTCCTCGATGCGGATGTGACCGCGCTTGTGCAAGCCATGGTGGATGATCCGACCAACAGCCATGGTTTCCTGTTGCGCTTGCAGGATGAGACCTACTACCGCCGTTTGAACTTCGCCTCCAGCGATCATGTGAACCCAGCCTTGTGGCCACGACTGGATGTATGCTACCAATCGACCTCAGCGATCCAGACAGCCAGTGGACCTGCGTCAAGCGTATTGCACCTGTTCCCGAACCCCGCGATGAGCGAGGTAACCGTGGACCTGGGTACCCGTGCAGCCGGTGAAAGCGTGGAAGTACAGGTGGTGGATCCTAGCGGAAGGTCCACGCTTCGCTTCACGATGCGCACGATCAGCGCGCGGATCGATCTATCCGGACTGGCACCCGGCTCTTATGTGGTCCGGGCCAACACATCCACAGGATTGCTCACGTCGCCTCTGGTGGTTGTGAAGTGACCGGCACAATTAGGCTTCTAAGCGTCCCCCCCCGCTAGCGCGAATGTTCTCTGGCTCCACCTTGCCGCAAGTGTTCCTCGCGCACCAAGCAAGTTGACGGGCCAGAGGCACTAGCCCCCAGCGACTCTGCGCCTAACACGTGGGTACCTTCGGCGCATGATAACCACTGCGCGCATCGTACCACTTCTGTTCTGCGCCTTCTACGTTTCGGTTTCCATGGCGCAGGAGAAGTCGCCCTGCGAGTTGGTAATGCCAGCTTCCATGAGCGCGAAGGCCGACCTGCCACTACAGGCGACCTGCCCCTGTCGTGTGTCGGCCTTCGAAGGCGCGGTGTACAACAGGTGGGGCGTTGAGCTGTTGAAGTCGAAGAAGATGGAAGGCTTTCCCCAAGGCCTCTTGGCTGTGGAAGACCTTGCGGACGGCACCTATCTGTGGAAGGTGAAGTACACGGCGATCTCGAACGGCGACGCAGAGGAACTGGAACGGATGGGTTACTTCACGGTGTTGAAGTGATGGTGTAAGCATCACGCGCGCACGGCGGTCTTCGACCCCGACCCGCGCTCGGGTATGCAAGGTGCCCGGCGCTCGGCGCAAGAGACGATCCCTGTTGTTCCATGATATATTGCCTCACGATCAACCGACGAGATGTACATGAACGTGCGATCACTAACGCTACTACCCGGCCTCTGTGCTGCCACCGCCCTGCTCGCGCAGTTCGGCACCCCGCAGAACTTCGATCTGTTCAACTCTGGCGTCGACCTATGCAAAGCTGGCGATCTGACCGGCGATGGCGTTCCCGACCTGGTGTTCGCTTGGCCTGGAGGCGGCATCACCCCATCGATCAGTTGGTGCCAGGGTCTTGGCGCCGGGCGGTTCGGTCCGCCCAACGTCCTCTCCAACACATCCTATGGTGCGATCATCCAACTCACATTGGCCGATATTGAGAACGACGGTGACCTGGATGTATTCATCAGCGACAGCGGCGCCCGGATCCATCTATACCGAAACGATAGCGTCGCCCAGTTCGCCGGCCCTGAGGTGATCTTCGACGTGAGCGGTCAGGCTGACTTTTGGTTCGGCGTTGGCGACATGGACGCCAATGGACATAAGGACGTGGTGATCTCCCTTGGGAGCAACGGCACTGTTGGCTGGTTACAGCAGGATACGGTCGGCAACTTCGCACCCATCGCGGAGGTGGGCATGACGGTCGGCAGCCCGGCCCATGTGACGCTCGGGGACATGGACAACGACGGCGA
>JANNYL010000397.1:0-17535 GCA_031410075.1 Flavobacteriales bacterium | reverse complement strand
CGCAACGTTTCCGGGTTGGCCAGAAAGGCCCAGTTGCACATCGTCCGCAGCAGGCCAGCGCACGGTGAAATTCAGGTCCGTAACCCAGCCGAAGAAGTTGTCGTGCGGTGTGAGCAACACGTCCAGCGATCCGGTGCCTGCGTCATTGGAACGGATATCGATCGTCGGCAAGGCGCTTTGATACATAATTCCTGTGCGGGGTTCGCCGCCAAGCGAGCAGAAAAAATCCCGATTGTTCGCATTGGTCCATGCATCATTGATGATCTGGATGTCAGCATTTTCTTCGAGTATGTCGATGGTCATGAACGGGTATTCCCGGTGGCCCATCCAAGCCGCTTCAACCTCACTCATGGCGGTTAATCCAACAGCGTTGAAAGTGCGATACATATATGCCCCGTTCTGTATTACAGCCGTTGGGGATGCAACAAAATAATCAGTTGCGGGAAACAACCGCACCGCGGTATCCAAGGCCATTCCGGCAGAAGCATTCCATCGCACGGTGAAGGTGAGGTTGGAGATAATGCCATCAAAAGGACCATCAGGTCGTACGCGGAATTCCATTTGGCCTTTTCCGTTATTGGCCATGGTGAGATCAACCGTAGGAGATTGACCATAGATAGGCTGCAGAGAGGCTAGCGCTATCGACGAGAGGATCCATGTTTTCATGGCGAGCGAAGATTAGTTCGCTCCTCTCTACGAATGTCCCTAAAGAAAGGTTTGCCGCAACCGGGTCCATACCGATCACCATCCAGACCGACAGGTGGTGGGGTGTTACCGATCCTAGGCAGAAGTGGCCCTCATCAAGGTAGCTGAGCGGTTCTGATGTTGTTCGGTGTCGTGCTTCCGACGTTCGTGAGAATGATATCACGATCGTTCGCGCTACCCACATAGTTCACCAACCCGTTCATGCCCGAGTCCTCTCGCCGATAGCCGTTCGCGGTATTGTTCGGTGTGGTGCTGCCCACAAGAACCAGAATGGGATCGCGATCGTTCACTGTTCCTGTGTACTGTAACGAACCGTTCCCGGTAACATCGCCACCCCACATCAACATCTTGCCGCTGATCAGTTTTTGGGCACTTGTTCCGTACGTTGCGGTGGAAGGAAGGGTAAAGTCCACCAATGTTGTCGCTATGGAAGCGGCCACCGGGTCCGCTGTCATCACGCCCAAATGGTTCCTGTGTCGCACGGCCATATAATAGAATTGCCCGGGAACTCCCAAGTCCAAGGAGCGCACACCATCGGTTCCCACGATATCACCATCGCGCTGTACCAAAGCGTTCGCCGTAGCCAGGATCACCGTTTGCTCTGAATTGCTGCGAAGTTCTACCCTCACCCAATCAACGATGGCGTTGTCGCCAGTAACGCTGAGAACGGAAGGGTTGATCGTTTCACCACCGCTTCCCACTTGGGTGTATCCCAACGCGGAGTAGGGTTCGGTAAGCGGTATCAGGCTGGAAGCTCGGAGCTGGTCCTGCATAGTGCCACTGCCTGAAGAATAGGGTCCCTCGAGCATGGCGCGCAGGGAGATCAAAGCTGGGCGACTGTACTTGAAAAGCTCGAATCCGATCCCGGTTTGCTCGGCCCTGCAATAAAGGCCAGAAGACAATGGGACGACCTCGTTGATATTGAACTCAGGTAAGCCGGCGACCCGAAGTGTTGAAGTAGCCGTGCCATCCGAACGCCAAAGTTCATCCCCCGTTCCGTCGTACCGCAGGAAATACAGAGTGCCTTGGTGGGTGAACAATCCGAACGGATACCCGGATCCAGCGCCTGGTTCCAGATCAGTGGCTACATAAGTGCCCGCATTGGTACCATCAGATCTGAAAAGTTCGTATCCCAAAGCGGCATCGAACCCACTGAAGTAGACGATCCCATTGACCTCCGCCAGATGTCCCACAACTCCGTTGTCGATCCCAGGACGTAGATCCTTGACCATGGCAGTGCCGCCGACCGTGCCGTCACTTTTCCATAATTCCTGACCCGAACCGCCAACCAGATCTGTACCAGCAAAATAATACAAAGGTCCCACCTTGATCATTCGGATCGGAGCATCGAAATTATCCAGGAAATCCACAGGACCTGTACCAGCAACGCTACCATCGGTGCGCCAGTATTTGCTCACATTGTTCTGGTAAACGGAGAAGTACACATACTGGTCGACAACGGGTATTGGAAGTATGCCAACATTGGGTTCTACGAAGGCGGTAACAGGATAGGTTCCACTTATGCTACCATCACTCCTCCAAAGCTCCCTGCCTTGCCCGGTCGTTGTAACGGTAATGATCGCTACACCGTTGGCAACCCCCGTGAATCCAATTGAGCTACCAACCCATGGATCGAATTCGAATAGCTTGGAAGTGCCGGACGAAGTGCCATCCGTGCGCCAAAGCTCGTAACCAGTGGCAGCAGTTCCGGCTGAGAATAGCAACCACCCACCGACAGTAATACCAATTTTCGGATCTGAACCTGTTGGCCCAGGTTCGATGTCAAGTAACAAGCCTGTTCCGGCTACCGTGCCATCACTGGCGTACAACTCGGATCCAATACTCGGCGTACTGTATGAAAAAAGCAATGTGCTTCCAACGTGCCCCATGATGGAAGGAACGCTGTTCGGCTGTTGGCCATCAAAGACCAAGTTCGTGGTGGCGTTGGTACCCGAAGTGGACCAAAGATCAGCTCCATCGATACCGTCGTCGGCTATAAAATACGCCGTGCCATCCATCTCGTGGAATTGCGTTGGATCAGAGGACGCGTTCGCCGATTGGGTGTTTATGTCTTTGACCAAGGTGAATTGCGCCGTGCTTGTACCACGTTGTAGAACAAAAGCGCAAAGCGCAATGAGAATGCGGGTAAGTAACTGATTCATGCTCGTATAGGATAATGTGATCCGTTAACGAAAGGGCTTCTTCAAAAGTAGTTTTTATAATCGTTGTGCCATCCCTTCCGTTCATCATCTTGCGGAGTCCGAACGATCAGAGCTTGGTGGAAAGTTGAACTGATCAGGTTTGAGTTCGCGAGCGACTGTACGGTGCCTCCCGCATAAGTACAAAGGGTTCGAACCGGCTACTTTCAGCGCCTCAAGTTTGTGAACATGAACTTCCTGGATCGCGTATTACTTACCCTGCTCATTACTGTCGTTCCCTTCATTAGCCGCGCCCATGAGGGCATGTGGTTACCCACGCTGTTACAGGCCATTGAGGGCAATATGCGTACGGAGGGCATGTTGATCAGCGCGGAGGACATCTATAGCCTGAACAACGGCAGTTTGAAGGATGCGACCCTGCTGTTCGGTGGCGGTTGCACAGCCGAGGTGATCAGCGAGCAAGGCCTCATCCTCACCAACCACCACTGCGGCTTCAGTTCTATCGCAAGCCATAGCTCTGTGGAGAACGACTATTTGAAGAACGGGTATTGGGCCGCAACACAAGCTGATGAGTTGCGGAACGACGGTCTTACGGTCACCTTCATCGTACGCATGGAGGACATGACCGCCCGTGTGCTGGCCGGGGTGAATGCGGCCATGAGCGAGGCAGAGCGCAAAGAGGCGATCACCAAGGTTGGAGCGGTGATCATCGCGGAAGCCACAAAGGACAACGGATACAGTGCCGTCATCAAGCCGTTCAACTACGGCAATAGTTATTACCTCATTGTTAGTGAGACGTTCAAGGACGTTCGTTTGGTGGGCGCTCCGCCAAGTTCTATTGGAAATTTCGGTGGCGATACCGACAATTGGATGTGGCCGCGGCATACGGGTGATTTCAGCGTGTTCCGCATTTATGCCAGTGCCGAGAACAAGCCCGCTGAATTTGCGCTGACGAATGTGCCCTTCAAGCCACGCCGGAGTTTGGCCATCAGCATGGACGGGGTGAAGGCAGGTGATTTCGCCATGATCTATGGCTTTCCGGGGAACACGCAGCGGTACATCACCAGCCACGCTGTGGATTACCTGCAGAACACGGGTGATCCCCTGAAGATCCGCATGCGCCGGGCAAGTTTGGCTGTGATCGATGAGGCCATGCTAAGCAGTGATCGTACCCGCATCGCATATGCCGACAAGCAAAAGGGGATCAGCAATGCCTACAAGAAGTGGATCGGTGAACTTCGGGGGATCACGGAATTGGGAACCCCCGGGAAGAAAAAAGAACTGGAGCGCACCTATCGAGAACGGGCAACTGCAGCTGGTCGAGCGGACCTGGTCGCGGCACTTGATTCGATCGAGGTTATCTACTCGACCTATCCGCGACTGGCGGAAGCCCGTGATCTGTATTCAGAGATCTATGGGGTGGGGGCAGACCTTTTCCGTTTCACCCGATCCTTCGAGCAACTGCTTTCGCCGGAGAATGTGGAGAAGCTGAAGGCCGAGGGCAAGCTTGCTGCGGAAGTGGAGATCATGCGCAAAAGGGCGAACGGTTTTTTCAAGGACTTCGACGCTTCGGTGGACAAACGGATCTTCGAAGCGCAGTTGCCGATCTACATGGACAACGTTGATGCGGGTTATGGAGCGACTCTGCCTTCACGCTTCAACGGGAATGTTGAGGCATACACAGAGGATATCTATGGACGCAGCGTATTCGCTTATCCTTTGAAGCTGGCGAAAGCCTTGGACAACTGGACGCCCAAGTTGGCCCGTAAACTTTCGAAGGACCCGGCGTATGCAGCGGCAAGTGCATTTTCGAGCGTTTATGTCGGAAAGGTGAAGCCCGCGATCGATGCCGCCAACGAGCGCCTCGCACTGCATATGCGCACCTGGATGAGCGGGCTTATGACACTCTTTCCGGAACGTCAGTTCTGGCCCGATGCCAACAGCACTTTGCGCCTGAGTTATGGCGAAGTGGAAGGGAGCACACCGCGTGATGGGATGACGTACGAGCCTTTCACAACACTTGATGGCGTGATAGAAAAATATCGACCAGCGGATCCGGAATTCGATGCGCCAGCAAAGTTGTTGGAATTGCATGCGAGCAAGGATTACACACCTTATAGTACCACGGGGGAGATGCCTGTATGCTTCACATCCTCATTGCATACAACAGGCGGAAACAGTGGTAGCCCTGTGCTGAATGGTCGCGGTGAGCTCATCGGCATCAACTTCGATCGTACGTGGGAAAGTACCATGAGCGACATCCAGTTCGATCCGGACAAATGCCGCAACATCAGCACGGATATTCGCTACGTGCTTTTTGTCATTGATAAAGTATGTGGCGCGCATCGACTCATCGATGAGATGAAGTTGGTTCACCATGTTGATGAACCGCACATGATCGACCTCCCGATCCACCGTTGATCTGTTGGATCCAGCTCACTTTTCCATCATTCCGATCCTGCACCATTTGACCTTATGTGGACCGAAGAAAACAACCAGTTGTGCCGGAATTTCGAGTTCAAGAATTTCCGGGAGGCGTTCGCCTTCATGGTACGCGTGGCTTTCATAGCGGAGAAGATGGACCATCATCCCGAATGGAGCAATGTGTACAACAAGGTTTCTATTCGGCTCAGCACACACGACGCGGGTAATGTTGTTACCGACAAGGACCGCAAACTCGCTGGTGCGATAGACAAGCTGCTATAAAAACCGAAAGCCCTTCGGCCAACAGGCCGAAGGGCTTTCGAGGATCAGGTCCGCGATCAGTGACCTGTAGCGTCCACTTTTGGAGCGTTGGGGTCCACCTGAACATCCGCACTGATATTCAGGACCGTTTGAGCGGGCTCGGTGTTGGCGGTAACTGTAACCGTCTTGCTTTGGTTGCCTTGTTGTCCACCGGGTTTGTACATCACGTTGATCTCACCGGTTGCTCCAGGAGCGATAGGCTCTTTGGGGTAATCAGGCACAGTGCAACCGCAACTGCCTTTAGCGTCGCTGATCACCAACGGGATCTTGCCTGTATTGGTGAATTTGAACGTGTAACCATTATCCGTGTTCTGCTTCACCTTACCGAAACTGTGTTGCATCACCGGAAAGGAGATAGAGGTCTTCGGGCCATTATCCACTGGCGTTGCCGTTGGGGGCGTAAGGGGGTCGAACGTCTTCTTGTCAGGTGCGGCGAGTGAAGCGTTCGCAGTTGTGGATGGCACAGCTACAAGGCTGCTTTGGCCGTTGCTGGCCATTGATCCAGAGGAACTATTGTAGCGCTGGCCAATAGTTTGAATGATAAGCGTGCCAGCGATAATGGCGAGCAACGCGATCTTGATGGTGTCCTTCATGCTGTAACCGCCGAAGCTCTGGCGGTGATTGGTTGGTTAGTTGTTGAATTGGTCGGCGAAAGTAGGATGCCCTTGCGGGGAAGCAAAGACGTTAACGAAAGATCAACAGGCGCTCTTAGTGAACCGCCAGGCCCAAGCGCTGGAAAGTATCATCGCGCAGGACGTCCAAAGCCCGCTGGAAACTGCGGTCTACGGGGTTGTCCTGATTGATCACCTGCCAATAGGCCGAAGTATCCCACAAGTCTCTTGCGATCAAGGCTTTAAGGCGTAGGTCGATCAAGTGCTGAGCCTTTTTGAGCCCTTCAGGATCAGCCTTTACCCCATCCGCAGCAGCTTGCGCGATCAATCCATCCAGAATTGATCCGTCAATGGCGAAGCTGGAATTGAACGCGGCCACGTTGCGGAAACGACGAAGAAGCTCGTCCCTGTGGGCATCCACATACGTAATAGCAAAAGTGTTCAGTGCTCCTTTACGAACCAATTGGCTGAAGTAGTCTGAACTAAGTGTGGTATCGATAGGCACGAAAACATCAGGCATTATCCCGCCGCCAGCATAAACGACACGCTTGTTCATGGTATAGAACCGCACGGTATCTGAAGTATGAATGCTATCGGAACTGGTGAGTTCGCCATTCTTCAAGCGATCCCGTTTCTCCTTGGCATAGGCTTCCGCACCATCTTCATAGGACTTTTGAATGCATCTTCCGCTTGGTGTATAATAACGGCTCACCGTCAGGCGAACGGCGCTTCCATCTGGCAGCATCACCGGGCGCTGCACCAAGCCCTTTCCAAAAGAACGACGGCCCACTACCAGCGCACGGTCCCAGTCCTGCATGGCGCCCGTTACGATCTCACTGGCACTGGCACTGCCTTCATCCACAAGTACCACCAAACGCCCTTTCTCAAATCGTCCTTCGGCAGTGGAATACGTGTCTTCACGAGGTGCAGTGCGCCCTTGTGTATAGACGATCAGTTTTTTGGCGGGCAGGAATTCATCTGCCATTTCGATCGCGGTTCGCAAATAACCGCCGCCATTGCCTTGCAGGTCGAGTATCAGGTCTTCCATTCCGCTCTTCTTCAGTTCATCGAGCTTCTCACGGAATTCCTTCATCGTGGTCGCACTGAAACGGCTCACTTTCAAATAACCGACCGTGGGGGTGGCCATGTAGGAGGCCTCCAAGCTGAAAATGGGGATCTTCTCCCGGGTAATACTGAATTCCAACAGTTCCGATTCGCGGGAGCGCATTACAGACACATTCACTTTCGTCCCCTTTTTACCTCGAAGACGCTCCATCACGTCCTTGTTCTTGAAGCCAACACCAGCAACATTGTCACTATCAATGCGAATAATGCGATCGCCGCTGCGAATGCCCAGTCGTTCACTGGGTCCGCCCACGATGGCATCCACTACGTAGATGGTGTCGCGAACGATGTTGAACTGCACGCCAATGCCCTCGAAATTGCCTTTGAGCGGCTCGTTCACTTGGTCCAGTTCTTCTTTCGGTATGTACACGCTGTGCGGATCGAGCTGCTCCAGCATGGCGGTAATGGCTGTTTCCACCAAGCCCTTTTGGTCCACGCTATCCACATACATATGCTCGATCTGGTAGAGCAAGGCTTCCAACTTGCCCACGGTGGAAGGATCCACCTGAGCGCAAGTGTTCAAGGAACAGAAGATCGAAAGCGCGACCGCGAAAAAGGACTTTATCATTCGTTAGGGATAGGGACGAAGTGAATTAAACGTGGTCCGGCACTGTTCGGTTGCCATTCGGTGTTAACGAAGGTGAAGTTGTCCACTGTTACTTAAAAAGGAATCGGGAACCGGTAACAAGCTCATCATTCCTGTATTTCTCGGTGCGCACGACACGGCCGTTCTCGAAGTACTTCCACTTTCCGTTCTTTTTGCCATCCTTGTAATGGCCTACGATGCCTTGATCCCGAAAGGCCCATTTACCGTCACGCTTTCCTTCGCTGTACTGTCCCTTCATGGAAATATGGCCATCAGGACCATACTCCGTCCAGTCACCATTCGGCCAGCCCCAGCCATAAACCGCAAAGATCAATGGGCGACCGTCCGGATAGTACGCTCTGTATACACCGCACGGTTTGCCACGCTTGTAGCCGAGTCTCACAGCAATGTGCGTGGTGTCCAATTCGAAATAGCCGACGTGGGTAAAACTCTCCGCTTTCTGCAAAGCCGGGTAGCGCACAGCATAGGCCACGGTGTTCGCGCCTTCGGGTACATAAAGCGTATCGGGTTGTGCCAGCGAAGCAGAGGAGACGGACAGGAACAGAACGGGCAGCAGTTTTCGGAACATTTCGTTCGATGTCAACGTGGTTGCCGACTGACGACTACAAAGGAATGACGCAGGAGGCGACCGTGGTCATCAGTGAGCGTAAGAAGGTGAGTACCGTCCGCAGGATCAACAGCCATCCGATGTTCGCCAACTGTGGTTCCAAGAAACTTGCCATCCAGATCCCAATGAACACGGGCATTCATATCGCGATGCGCGATCTCCATAACTGCTTTGCCACGCGAACCATCGAGTTCTGTAGGGATGAGCAATCGTGCTCCGTATTCCGGGTAGAGCACTTCCATCACGTGATCTTCGTCTTCGGAACCTGCGCGCAAAGGCGGCATTGGGCGGTAGGCTGGGTGGGAAAGCGCATAGTACCGTTCCATGGCCGGTGGAAGACTGAACCAGGAGATCGACTTTCCCTGCCCTGCCGGCACGCGCCAATGTTCGTCCAGGTCAACAGTGATCGGCCGGTGGTATGGGCATACAGGCGTGCGTGTACCGGGCAGAGGTATCCATGTAGTGTCCGTTTCGGGGCAATCGTTATTGGCGAGGTATCCACTCGCATGGCAGGTCACAGCCCGCGTCATTTCGTCGAACGGAACCTCAAAGCCGCTGCCTTTGGACAATAGCCGGAACAAGTCGAACATGAGTGGCGCCGAAGCCAGAGTGCCGGTAAGCCCTGGACGGCCTTCGCCGCTTGCATTGCCGGACCAAACGGCTACGCACCATTGATCACTGGTTCCGATAGCCCACGCATCGCGGTGTCCGAAACTAGTGCCTGTTTTCCAAGAGATGCGTTCGTGATCGGCGAAGGACTGCCAACCCATTTCATCATCGGGTCGATGCACTTCGCGCAAGGCGGTGAGCACACAGCTGATACTTGCAGCGCTCAATGGCGAAGTTTCGGAACGTGTGGTATCCGGAACGTTGCCAGCGGAATTGATGATGATAGGTGGATGAACATCGCTCGGGCGGTAGTGCCTTCCCCCGCGACCGTAGTTGCCAAGCACCCTGGCCATGCTTGCGTATGCCCCCGAGATCTCCCAAAGCGAACTCTCAGCACCGCCTACTATGAGTGAAAGACCATAGTGGTCCGCTGGTTTATCAATGCTTGAGAATCCCATGGCTCGCAGCGTTCGCAACGTTCGATCAACGCCGTGTTTTCGGAGGCTGCGCACAGCGGGTACGTTCAATGACCTTGCCAATGCTTCGCTCAAGGGAACCGCACCGCTGTATTGTTCGTCATAATTGCGCGGCCTGAAACCGTCGTATTGCGTGGGCACATCAGCCAACAGGGTCTGCGACAGCACTTCGCCGCTTTGCAACATATCGGCATACAGGAATGGCTTAAGGACACTGCCCGTGCTGCGTTGCGCGCGAACGAGATCCACCCGGCTCGCATGTTCGGAACCAGCGTTCGTCAGGTTGCCTATGTAAGCCCGCACTTCACCAGTTGGCACATGGATGATCAAGGCCGCGGCATTATGAACCTCATTGGCCACCAACCGTTGAGCATAGCGGTCGCAAGCCTCGGTTGCCAGTAGTTGCAAATGAGCGTCTATGGTTGTGTGCACTTGTGCGCCAGCATGGCCCTTCTTGATGAGCGTGCTTAACAGGTGCGGAGCAAGCTGAGGGAGTGGCAACGGTGTCCCCGGTAGCGGTTCTTGTTTGGCAAGCGTCCATTCAGTGCTATCAATGGCGTTGATGTCCAACAAGCGGTCCAAGAGGCTGTCTCGCTTTCTGCGCAAAGTGGATCGTCCTTTCCCGGGGTAAACGGCGGAAGGGGCATTGGGAAGAACCGCCAGTGTGGCACTTTCGGCCCAAGTGAGATGATCCGGGGCTCGACCGAACCATCGCCAAGCAGCCGCATCCAAACCGACCACATTGCCCCCGAAGGGTGCGTTACCCGCGTAAATGGAGAGGATCTCCTTCTTGTTGTTCCGAAGTTCGATCCGAACCGCCATCAACGCTTCGATCAGTTTGGCACTGTAGCTCCGAACATTCGGGCCCCTGCTCATGCGGGCCACTTGCATGGTCAGCGTGCTTCCCCCGCGAACCTTTCGCCCAGCTTGTTGATTCTGCTGGAACGCGCGAGCAAGGCTTTGCAAACGCACGCCATGATGGTCGTAAAAATGACGATCCTCGAACTGGAGCAGGCAGGTTGCGAATTTCTCGGGTACCGATGCGGATGTCGGGAAACGCCATTGGCCGTCGGCAGCAACAGAAGCGCCCAGTAATTGGCCATTCCGGTCCACTAGAACCGTGGATCTCGGAGAATTGAACAGCGGATCCATGGGCGCCCATTTTGCCCACAAGAAAAGTGCTGTTATGAGCGCGAATGCACCAATAGCCAACTTCCTCCTTCCGGACATCCAACTCATTGACTTCGTGCCCACCTACGTTGGATAACGCGAAGTCAGGATAGCCTGTTGCGTTTACTTCTCCTTCGGGGACGGCACTTCCGAACTTCCTTTCGGTTTCGGGGCCTCCACCATGTTCACTTCCAACTTGCGCACGCCATATTTCCCTTTCAAGGTGATACGAGAAAGCTCACCTTCCTCCACTGTTACAAATCGCTGTACATCAATGTCCATAATGTTCGCGAACTCAACATAGTCCTTCTTCACGCGAGCGATCAACTGCGGAGTTGTGAAGGCTTCCGTGGTTTCGAAAAGCGGTGAGATGGTAACTACCGGACCATCGCGCCAATCACCGATGGCATATGCGTAGATCTTGTTCGGTGCCTGGGCAAAAAGCGCACTCGCAAGCACTGTGAATACGATCAGGAAAAATGAACGGGTCATTGGTAAATCGGTTGTGTGCTACACATAGCGATCATCGTGCCGGTCGATCAGCGTTTCACCAAGCGCTGGGAGGCGCGACCAAAATCACTTTCAACGGTGAGCGAGTAGGTGCCTACGGGCAGCGCGGAAACATCCAACAGAATTCGCCCATCCGCAGCGATAGGTCCGTTATGCAGAACCAAGGATTCGCGACCGAGCATATCGTGCAGAACGATGCGAACGTCCTCCTTGCGGATATGATCCAATGAGATCACCACATGCGAAACGCAGGGGTTCGGGAACACGTCGAGCATGGCAGGGCCTTGTGGGTCGAATATCGAATTGCTGATATCCAGAACATCGAATTTCCACCAACCATCTGGCGCAGTGATCGGCCTTACTTGGGTTTTTCCGTTGTTCGCCAATGCACCTACGTAATAGAATACGGTGCTGTTCGCAGCTTGCGCTGGAATGGACGCGTTCCAGGAATTACCACCTTGGTCAACCATCGCCACTTCGTTCCATGCTTGGCTGGTGTCTATGCTCCAGAAAAGGCTTGCGCTCGTTATACCGCTCTTGTGCCGGATGTAGGCAGTCACCGGATACGGGTTCACTGTTTCGTATGTGTCCGTGAGCTTTTGATGACGGATCAACAAGGGATCCGCTACCCCGATCCCTTTGGTAATGCAATGGATCGCACCACTGGCGGAAATGATGTTCGCCCCCGAGTTGTCACAATCGATACCAACAACTCGATAGCCCGGTAAGGATTCCCTCAGGATCCGCAGGCCCGTAGTGTCGTATTCGGTTCTGTACGTGGGCACAATAACCGTCTTGTTCACGAACACATTGTTCGCATAAGTACGGTAGCTGGCATCGGGTGCGAAGTTGCCTCCTGCGCTACTCGGCATCGGTATGCGCACGATCCGGTAAGGCTGCCCAAAGCAATTCGTCTCGTTCGCGGTGATAGCATCGAGGTTGGTTTCCAACTGCGGGCCGTCACTCAAGCCTTGGGGGAACTCACCAACCAACAACGTTTCCTCGTCCAGCAGTTTCATGTGCATATCGATGTGATGGATCCCATCGTACGGCAGGGTGGTCATCTTGGTATACCGCGCGCTCGAAATACCCATCCATGTCTGCATTAGCGCATCAACTTGTTCTTCGGTCTTCACTGTTTGATTGAACTGGCCATCGGGCCCGTTCTCATCCAATACCAATTCGCTGCTGAACGCACCACCGGCGCCATCCGCCATGAAATTTCCACCGGTATGAACAAGATCATTCGGCGCGGTGCTCGTGTTGTATACGCCGATGCCTTTGTTCAGCCCGATCACATCCGGCAGGATATCATCTTCGGGGCGAGGCCTGTTGTAGATCCAGTCCAGCAAATACAGGCTGTCCACTTCATTGGTATAAATGCACTCTGCTCCGTAGTCACGCATCCACACGCTGTTGAAGGGTGCTTGTATGAAATTGATATTGTCCAAGTCGGGCAGGGGACCACCGAACGTGCCATCCTGCAACACGCTTATAACGTCGTTCTCGTTCTGGCAAATGATGATCACTTCGCATTCGGTTTTCGCGGCCGCCACGATCTGTTTCAGAATGCCATCGTATCCGGCCCAGCAAATGACCAAGGATTGGATCTCTTCCCATTCGGCCATGGTTCGCACCGGCTGGTCCGGTGGCGTGGTGATGCCGCGCTCCATGCCAGCCCGGCTATCGCGATAACCAGGTATGCGCGTGATCTCTTCGTGAGCAAGCCCGATAGGTAACGGCTGCTCTTGTGCCCCAACGATCAAGACAGAGCAAATAGCAAGAACTGCAGCAGAGAAACGGTTCATGATGTTCGAATTGAGCGCAAGATAGAACCAGCAATAAGGACAGCCGGACCACTGTGCAGGCAGGCTGGGAATGCTGCGCTATTTTCTGTCGTTCTTACGGAACTGGTCGAACGCGGAGATCACATCACGCACGTACCAGAAAGTCTCGTACCCGCGGCAGTAGCCATTACGAACCTCAGGCAGGGAGAAGAACCGTGGTTTGGAAAGAAGGAGGACGGCACGTTCCACATTCCCATCCCATTTTTTCGGATCAAGCCCGAGCCTTTCGGCCAATCGCTGTGCGTCTTTGATATGGCCCGGTCCCGCGTTATACGAGCCGAGAACGAATTTCAAGCGTTGGTCCTTGTTCGGAACGCTTTTACGCCAACTTGTATCCAGATCAGCCAAGTATGTAGTTGCTCCTCTCACGTGGCCATTGACACCCTCGGCGGTATCGACGCCGAGCATTTCTGAAGTGCGCGGCATCATTTGCATCAGGCCTTCCGCTCCAGCGAAGGACTTTGCAGAGCTGTCGAAACGCGATTCCTTGAAAGCAACGGCGGCAAAGAGGGTCCAATCGTAAGCGGTGCTGTCCGCGTGTGCTTGGAACAGACTGTCGAACGGGGAAATACTGTCGCTTTCCAGTTGCAGATCCGGTAAGGTGCGCAGTGCGCCTTTGGACAGTTGCCCGTTGGTATAGGAGGTGATGAGGTTCTTCAGTGCCTCTGTTTCTTTCGGCGAGACAAGGTGGCCGTTCAGTGCTTTGGTGAGTGCTGGTGAATTGGAACGGGTCCCGAAAGCGAGTGGTATGGAACGACCCATGCGCGGGTTGAACGAGACCTGCGGAAGACGTTGTGTTTCAAGCCGACCGATAGCATCTGGAACGACGATCGCCTTGCACTTTCCTATCGATAATTGCGCGAGCAGATCTTCAGGTAACGAACTGTCCGTGCGAAGCACTACGTGACCGAAGGAACTGTCGAGAGGTGTGTTCAACCCGAAGAATGGCGACCAAAAGCTGATCAGCAGTGTATCCAGAGCATCCTTTTTGCCTTTTTTCCTGATCGTTGAGCGCACCAATGGATCCGTGTTCAGTTGGGCACGGAGTGGCGCCACCGTGCGGTACGGTACTGTGAACGAGATGAACCGCCTCGCTGGTCCATCTGGGCACAGCTGTGCTGCGATCACATCGCCACGTCCTTGTTGTAACATCAACAACATGCTGTCCGGATGATCGACCGGGATCGCTTTCAACTTCAACTTCTCATGCTTCGCGAAGCGTTCGAGCAATTCCCATTCAAGGCCAGACACCGCGCCTGGATGCTCCTCCCATGACAATGGGTCACGCAGAACAAGTACCCGCAGGGAATCGGCGCGGATCTGTGACAGGTCACGTTTCACAAGTGGACGACCCCATGCCGGCCCTTCGGCTTTACCGAGCAAATGGCCGGGTAGGCCGGGTCCAATGAACACCAATGCCAGAAGCAAGGCGAACACGCCAATGCCGATCCACGCCGCGCTATCCTTTTTCACTATTCAGGTGTGTACGAAGAGCGCGAAGAAAAGAAGAACACTCATCGATATACAGGGAACGATGATCGGCCAGAACGGATTCGGCACCGATGAGCACATGGGCATTGGGAACTCGCCTTGCCAAGCCACCCAAGGCACGGGCGATACCGTCCAGGTGCGCGTAGCTCGAGAGCCAATCGTTCTTCACCATGAACGGCAGCATGTATTGCGTGCGCTCGGGCATCAAATGGGCATGTGAGTTCAACGTTGCATACATGCGTTGCACGAAGGTGTGAAGCGGATCATCACTGTGCTCCGGCCATGTGGATGCGATGCAGTGATCATAAAAAACATCGAGCGCGACCCCGGCAAATTTGCCACAGTGGGCGCGCAGACGTTCGCGACCAACAAGCGTGATCGGATGTGTATCGGTGAACGTATCAATGGCGCGGTGCAGGCGAATGCCTTGCTGCAATCCTTCATTGAAGCGGGATAGGTCACGGCCTTTCACGGCATCGGCCATGAAATTGCCCGTGATCGCCAACGGTTCGTTACCGGAAAGCACTAAGTGGCCAAGGAAATTCACGGCGCAAGATGCATGATCGTTCTTGGTTCGGTTAACGGCGATAGTATCCGTCACCGATCGTCTTTCTTCATTGCCGTTCATGGAAACACGTTCGATACCCGAGCAAAGGCAGATACTTTGGCAGCGTGCAAGCCACATTTCGTCGCCAACTTCTGTATTGGGGCACGCAACTGATCGCGTGGACCGGTTATGTGGTCTTTTTTGGGCTCAGCCTCTGGTTGAACAATGAATACACAAGAGGTCAGGGCTATGCGTTGCTTTTGACGTTGTGCATTGGTGTAGGAGCGAGTCATGCATTGCGGAATGTGATCCGCAAACGCGAGTGGACCGAACAGGCCTTGGGATTCGCTCTGCCGCGAATGGCGCTATCGGCTGTAGGGCTCGGTTTTGTAGCGATGATATTGCATGTGGTGCTCCATGACCTGTTGTTTCCTTACGCTACGCCAATACTTGGTGGTCCTTTCTCGGTGGTGTACGGGCATTTTCTGAGCTGGAGTATCATGCTGCTTGCCTGGGGCGTTTGCTACTTCGCCTATCATTGGTTCATTCGTGGACGTCGTGAGGAGATCCGGAACTTGCGATTGGAAAGCGCCAACCGAGATGGTCAACTCGCGAACCTGCGTGCACAGTTGAACCCGCACTTCATGTTCAATGCGCTCAACGGCATTCGCGCTCTCATCGATGAGGATCCAGCGCGGGCGAAACAGTCGATAACACAACTCAGTTCGATCCTGCGCAATGCCATGAGCACGGTAAAGAGACGAACCGTTCCACTTGGTGAGGAACTCGATATCGTGAAGGACTACCTGGCGTTGGAAAGCATGCGTTTCGAAGAGCGATTGCGCACGAGGTTCGATGTTGATCCTTCGTTGGTGCGAGAGCATGTGCCACCCATGCTTCTGCAAACTTTGGTAGAGAATGCAGTGCGCCACGGCATCGCCAAACTTACCCAAGGTGGTGAGGTGATCATCAGTGCGAAACGAGGCCTGAACGGCTTCGTGCTAAGCGTGAGCAACACGGGTACCTACGTGGCTGGAAAGGTGAACGGTTCCGGTATTGGCCTCATTGGAACGCGCAAGCGTTTGGAGATGATCTACGGCACCAGTGCTGCTCTGCACATCGAGGATCGCGGTGGATTGGTCGTGACCGAGATCGAGATCCCCATCGCTCAAGCCGCTGTTTGACCCATGGCACCTCCAGTTTTAGAACGCTCCAACTTCTCAATTTTCGAACTATCGAACTACCAACCATGAAAGCACTCATCATCGACGACGAACGTCTAGCGCGCAAGGAGCTTGCAAGTCTGCTCGAAAAATTCGAAGGCATCGAAGTGGTAGGTGAAGCCGCCAACGCCGACGAGGCCGAAGAGCGCATTGCGGAACTGAAGCCAGACCTGCTTTTTCTGGATATCAATATGCCAGGTCGAGATGGGTTCCAATTGCTCGAATCTCTGGAACGCGCACCGCTCGTGATCTTCGTTACAGCGTATGATGAGCACGCCTTGCACGCCTTTCAGGTGAATGCCATGGACTACCTGATGAAGCCCATAGATCCAACGCGGTTGGAAGCAGCGATCAGCAAATTGCCGAAGTTGAAGGATAGCGATGTGCCCGAGCGCCAGATCCTCGGATTGGAGGATCAGATCTTTTTGAAGGATGGCGAGAAGTGCTGGTTCGTGGGCTTGAAGGATGTGCGTTTGTTCGAGAGCGAGGGCAATTATGTGCGTGTTCGGTTCGGTGATCAGAAGCCGCTGGTGTTGCGTTCACTGAACAAGCTGGAGGAGAAATTGGACCCGCACGTGTTTTTCCGGGCGAACCGCAAACACATCGTGAACTTGCGCTACGCCGAGAAGATCGATCCCTGGTTCAGTGGGGGCCTGAACGTTACCTTGAAGACGGGTGAGGTTGTGGAGGTGAGCAGGAGACAGGCGGCGCGCTTTAAGGAGTTGATGAGTTTGTAGCGTTCAGGAACACGACAACTCGCTCGCCCTCCTACTGGCCGCTTCGATCCCGCGATCCAGTGTTCCCGTCAGATCACCTTGTGCGAAGACCTTGAACGCGGCCTCCGTGGTGCCGCCCTTGCTCATCACGGCCTTGATCAGTTCTTCCGGTGTGCGGTCCGCATGCTCCATCAGGTGGAAAGATCCAAGCATGGTCTGCTTCACCAGCGCGCTGGCCACATGCGGTTCCAGCCCGAGTTTGATGCCGCTGGCGATCATGGTGCGCACCACTTCGAAGAAATAAGCAGGGCCGCTGGCGCTGAGCGCGGTCACGGTATCGAGCAGCGCTTCATTGGCGAGGTGCATGGCCCGGCCGGTGCAGTTCAG
>JANNYL010000396.1:0-2700 GCA_031410075.1 Flavobacteriales bacterium | reverse complement strand
CGCCAGCGGCGATGATCGTGGGGCTTGTGGATCCGTCTTGCCACAAATAGGTGGCACCGGGATAACTCGCGTCGAGCACAAGCGGTTCTCCCGCGCAGATGATGGTATCGTTGCCCAGTTCGATCTCAGCGACCGCGAGGCTGCCCACTGTGATCGTGTCGCTTGCAGAGCAGCCGTTCAGGCTGACCGTAACACTGTAGGTGCCTGCGACAGATGTGCTGAATGTGGCCGAAGTAGTTCCCGTGTTCCACAGGTAGGTAGCATCGGGTACGGTGGCGTTCAACGTGATCTCTTGATCGGCGCATATCGAAGTGTCGTTACCCAACGCTAACTCCAGTAGTGGAGTGACTTCGAGGTTGATGACCGAGGTGATACTATCGCACGTAAGGGGATCGAAGACCGTGAACGTGTATAACCCAGCTGAGTCAACGATCGAGCCATCGGGCAGCTCATAGCTCGCATTGGCGCAGATGCTCACGTTCGTGGTATCGGGTGCTTCAGGCAGGATGTAGCTGGTGGCTACCGTCGGTAGACCGTAATAACATGTTTGGCCATTCAATGAAACAGCATTATTGGTATAGCCACAGCTTGGTCCCAGTTGGTTCGGCTGGGCTATCCTGCCTATAGATTGGTCACCGTACTCGGCGCAATAGATCATGCTGTCCGGTCCAGTTTGCAATGCGCCATAGTAAGCCGCTATATTGTTGTAGGTGACACCGTTGTACACGACGGTCAAGGAATTAACGGTGTGGGTGGCAAGCACCGTTCGTAGACTCGCGATCGACTCACCATCCGGCAAGCTGAGATCGAATTGAAGCAGAGCCGGAGCTCCTTCGATGACCGTTCCATACAGGAGATCGCCATCGGGCGAGAACTCCGCACCGTATGTAATGCCAACGATGGGGTCGGTCGTGCTCTGAATGATGATCTGGTTGCTTGCGATCCCAGTTGCATTGTTGTAGGCGAACAAGCGGAATCTGCTCGTCAGGGCATCCGCAATAGCCAGCCGATCCCCCTGGTACGAACTTTTCAGTTGGCCAGGTATGAATTGTTGTTGAGGCACGTGGATAGGGCCTACCTGGCTATCCACTGGTACCATCGAAACACCCGTCGCGGTGAACAGGTATGAATAGATATCGTTGTCGGTCCAGTCATCGATCACGATCCAATAGTCAGTTCCGTTCGCGTGCTTTACAGCGGTCATTCGTTCCCGAGCCAACTCCCTTATGAGGATGTTCTTCTCCGCGACCACAACATCCCCGAGGCCTCCATTCAAGCTCATATCAACCACGGTATATCGGAATCCGTCATACGTTGGTGGCAGGAGCAGTCCATCGTCGATGGTGAATATGAAGTAGCGCTCACAAGACCCAGGTTGTTTGATGATCATCGCGCTTTGCGTGGAGCTGGCGTCGCCTAGAAGCCCGGTTCCATTGGGCATCACATTGTGATCCGCGTCATAGACAGTCACACCATCGGTGTAGAAGAGCAGATCGCCAGCACTGGAGGAAACCGTGGCACAACCCTCCAAGGTGGATAGCGCACCGTCCGTCAATGCCGTCACATTACCGCCATCGAACCGAATGCCTGCGTTGGCTCCGAAGTACCAGGTATTTGCTTGGTTCTGGGCCCGTGCCTGGGTGGCGAGCAAGGCCAAAAGGAGTAGCGCGTGTTTCACGCTCGGTAGGGTTGGATGCACGAAACGAAGGTACCACGACCGGTCCACCCCACACCTCGTAGAAATACCGGTTTTGGAACCTTGGCCCAAAACGAACAGGGAGGGCCTTCTTGCGAAGACCCACCCTGGAGAAAACGCCAGTGCTATGCTAGCGCGACCATGATCTTGATCACCTGTCGCTCACTGGTTCGCATGCCGGGCAGGCAGTACGCTCCAAGAGCTATTCCTTCACCACCTTCCGCACGATGCGCTCGCCGCCGGTCTGCATTTCAAGCAGGTAGGTGCCGGGCGCCAACGATGCGAGATCGAGGGTGATGGTGGAAGGCCCGCTGGTGGCTGCGGCCGTTCGCGTGAGAACCACTTGGCCGAGCAATGAAAGCACCCTGCAACTGACGGAACCCGTTGTGCCGGTGGGGAGTGCAATGCTCAACGTGGAGGTGAACGGGTTGGGCGATAGCTGCATGCCCCGGAGCGCTGTGCTCGTTATTCCTGTGGTGATCGATCCCATATCCC
Organism: Flavobacteriales bacterium; assembly: GCA_031410075.1. GTDB lineage: Bacteria > Bacteroidota > Bacteroidia > Flavobacteriales_F > PHOS-HE28 > PHOS-HE28. The sequence continues at coordinate 509 of JANNYL010000396.1, read as the reverse complement.
CGGCCAGGATCCCATCACCGGGCACGCTGTTGTAGGCATAGTCCCTCAGGGTGAAGCTCTCACCGTACGTCGCGGGGTTCCCCCAAGGAATGCTCAAGCGCGCCCATCCGTAGTACGTTGTCCCTGCGCTTTCGAAACGCAGGCCGAGGAACTTGGGCGAATCCACCGATGCGGAACCCGACCACGATCCAGTATACTGGGCCCCAGACACACATATATATGAGCCAGGCGACCCTAGGATCGGGCGGCAGCCTGGCGTGCTCTGCATCACTAGATCCTGGTCACTCGCATTGTTCCAGATCAACCCGGGTTCGATCGGCTGTCCCTGTGGAAGCTGTGCAGCGAACGAGCCCGAATTCGCCACGGCATTGGTTCCTTGTGGTGTTATCCTTATCCAACGGCGAGGCCTTGTATTCGTACCTGAAGAATTACAGCTATTCGGGCATAGGGTTTGTAGTGCGCCCCGCACGATCAGGAAGTCGATATTCCCATCGTTGTCCAGATCGAGG
>JANNYL010000395.1:0-4443 GCA_031410075.1 Flavobacteriales bacterium | reverse complement strand
GCTTTTGGTGACCTTGGGGTTCCTGTGGTACATCCACACGAATGGCGGCGCTCCTGAAGGAGACTATGGCGTCAACTACCGCACGCAAATGGAAAAAGCCCAGTGAGCAGACCGTAAGGGCGGTTCCGAAAGGTTATTACTACCCTTAGGGCGGGCAGATGAGACTCAATTCATCGTAACAACAGGCATTACGCCATGCTTCCGATATAATCGTGCCTTGCGCTTCTCCAACCTGGCCTGCGCCTTTTCAGTTCGTGGCGGGCGCGGAGTACATGTCAATTCTCCGTTCTCGATCCGTTTAACAACGCTTTCCACCACGGCATCATCACCTATCGGGTCGTAATCGCTTTTCAGGTCATTGCCGAAAAGTTTGGCCACACCTTGCCAAAGCCACGCGTTGAACGACCCGCGCAACTGCTTCACCAATTCGTAGCTGGTGTAACCGGTTTCCCGATCAATAAGCTTGATCAGCAGTTTCCCCTGGCTCTGCGTCATGTTGCGCAACTCCGTTTCGAATTCGGCCTTCAGTTCCGCCTCGGCCAATTTCAAATAGAGGCCCTTGTCACTTTGACGCTGAATAGCAGCCAGATCGTTCTCGTATTGATCCAGGAGCTTCGCGGTGGTCACTGCATACGGGAACACCTTCTGCACGTTGCGCGTGAGCTTGTCCACCCGTTCCGCTTGCTTGCGAACCTTGGCCGTCATTGCGCGCTCGATAACCACATCGGTAAGCGTATACATGGGGATCGTATCCCCTTCCAAGATCATTACTGGTGTCAGCACACCTCCTTGTGCAACAGCTAACAGGCTCGTGAGAGCGAGGCTAAGCAACAGGCTGGAGCGAGTAAAAGATCCCATTCTGGAAATTCCGAAGAACCAAGGTAGCAACGCACGTACCGATCGTTAAGTACGATCTTATAACGCGGCTTGTACGCTAAGCGTCTTGACTAGGTTGTGTATTTCGGTTCCGTGACCTTCTGGGAAGCCAGTTCACCGACGGTTCAACTTCCAAGGGGACAAGCCAGGCGCCGTTGATGTAGCGGCAAGGGGCTTTCTGGTGGCTTCGACCGACAGAAAACCAGCGACCAGCGCAGCCGCTGCCATTTCTTCAGCATCGGTCCCCAGCAGGAATTCCGGCTTGAAATGATCCCGGACGAAATGCGTATCGTATTTGCCGCTTCGGAACGTTTCGTGGCCCATTACATAACGGCAGAAGGGCAAGGTGGTCTCAATTCCCGCGATGGCATAGTCATCAATGGCCCGTTCCATTCGGGCAATGGCCTCTTCGCGCGTTGCTCCATGGGTGATGAGTTTGGCGATCATCGGATCGTAATGGATCGGGATCGCCATGCCCTCTTCAAAACCATCATCCACTCGCACACCGGGGCCTTGTGGCGGGCGATACGTGGTGAGTGTTCCGATATCCGGAAGAAAGTTGTTCGACGGGTCTTCTGCATAAACACGCACCTCGATCGCGTGTCCGGTGATCTTCAGGTCGGCTTGGGTAAAAGGCAGCTTCTCACCTTCGGCCACACGGATCTGCAGCTTCACGAGATCCAGCCCGGTGATCATTTCTGTTACCGGATGCTCCACTTGGAGGCGCGTATTCATCTCCATGAAGTAGAAGTTGAGCTTCTCATCCAAGAGAAATTCGACCGTTCCCGCACCGGTATAGTCCACGCTTTTCGCAACACGAACAGCTGCCTCCCCCATTTCCTTCCGCAATGCCGGCGTAAGAACCGCTGAGGGTGCTTCCTCTACAACCTTTTGGTACCGGCGTTGAATACTGCATTCACGCTCGAACAGATAGCAAGTATTACCATGCTGATCGGCCATGATCTGCACCTCGATGTGCCGCGGACCGGCCACGTACTTTTCAATGAAGACGCTGCCGTCACCAAAGGCGTTCTGGGCTTCACTGATCGCGCGTTCCAACCCTTCTTTCAACTCGCTCTCCTTCTCCACTATGCGCATGCCCTTCCCTCCTCCGCCGGCTGCAGCTTTGATCAGGATGGGAAAGGTGATCGTCTTCGCCACCTTGATCGCTTCTTCGAGCCCGCTGATAGCCCCTTCTGTTCCGGGCACCAGCGGGACGCCATGGCCTTTCACGGCTTCCTTGGCGGCCAACTTGTCACCCATCACCTTCATCGCATGTGTCGAAGGACCTACGAAGACCACACCTACCTTTTCCAGTGCACGGCAGAAGTCGCCGTTCTCGCTGAGGAAGCCGTAGCCGGGGTGAACGCCATCTACTTTCAGGTCCTTGCAGACCTGGATGATCTTATCGAACACCAGGTAGCTTTCTTTACTTGGAGCAGGCCCTATGCAAACAGCCTCATCCGCAAAGCGTACGAAGGGTGCATTGCGGTCAGCTTCGGAATAAACAGCCACCGTGCTGATACCCATTTCCTTGGCGGAGCGCATGACGCGCAGGGCGATCTCGCCGCGATTGGCGACGAGTAGCTTCTTGATCTTACGCGAGCCGGACATCACGCCAGAACCTCTTTCACACGGTCAGCAGCTTCTTGGAGTGCAACAGCGCTCAGCACCTTCAATCCGCTCTTGTCGATCAGCTCCTTGGCCTCCACGGCGTTGGTTCCTTGCAAGCGCACGATGATCGGTACCTTGATATCGCCGATGCTCTGGTACGCGTCGATCACGCCTTGGGCCACACGATCACAACGCACGATACCGCCGAAGATGTTCACCAGGATCGCCTTCACACTCGGATCTTTCAAAATGATGCGGAAACCCTTTTCTACGCGCGCCGCATCGGCCGTACCGCCCACATCGAGGAAGTTGGCAGGCTGTCCGCCGCTGAGTTGAATGATATCCATGGTGGCCATCGCCAGGCCCGCACCGTTCACCATGCAGCCAACGTTGCCATCGAGCTTCACGTAGTTGAGTCCTGCTTCACCGGCCTCCACTTCGATGGGATCCTCTTCCGTCTTGTCGCGCATCTCGGCGTAGTCGGGGTGGCGATAGAGCGCATTCCCATCGAGCCGCACTTTGGCGTCCACAGCGATGATCTTATCGTCGCTTGTCTTCAGGACAGGATTGATCTCGAACATGGCTGCATCGCACCCTTCGTAAGCGCGGTAGAGATCGGCGATGAACTTCACCATGCTCTTTTTGGCTGCACCCGTTACGCCCAAGGCTGTCGCGATCTTGTTGCACTGGAATGGGCGCAGGCCAACGCGCGGATCAACCGTCTCCTTCAGGATCTTGTCAGGATGATGTTCGGCCACTTCTTCGATGTCCATGCCGCCCTCGGTGCTGTATACGATCACGTTCTTGCCGCTGGCGCGGTCCAGCAGCACGCTCATGTAGTACTCCTTCGTCTCGCTCGCACCAGGGTAGTAAACGTCCTCGGCGATGAGAACCTTGTGAACCTTCTTCCCTTGCGGTGGAGTTTGCGGGCTTTTGAGCATCATTCCAATGATGGCAGCGCTCTTCTCGCGTACCTCATCAATATTCTTGGCCAACTTCACACCGCCACCCTTGCCACGACCGCCGGCATGGATCTGCGCTTTCACCACCCACCATTTGGTACCTGTTTCGGCGCTCAGGCGCTTTGCTGCATCCACGGCTTCATCGGCGTTGTAAGCCACCAGCCCGCGCTGTATAGTGACACCGAATTTCTGAAGAATGCTTTTGCCTTGGTATTCGTGGAGGTTCATGGCGCGAAGTAAACCGGTTACGCGTTACGAGTTGACGTGTTACGTGTTCCTTCGTCAACGATAATCGGTACCGCACGCAACGCGTGGTATGTCAACACGTAACGTTGTTCCTTTGCCATATGATCCGCGCCACCACGATCCGCAAGAAATTCGGCAGCCTCGACGTGTTGAAAGGCGTGGACCTGCACATCGCGAAAGGCGAAGTCGTGAGCATCGTTGGGGCCAGCGGTGCGGGAAAAACCACCTTGTTGCAGATCCTGGGTACGTTGGAAAATGCGGATAGTGGCACACTTACGATCGGTGGCGAACAAGTGACCGGCCTCGGGCAGAAGGCACTTAGCACCTTTCGGAACAGGCATATCGGCTTCGTGTTCCAGTTCCATCATTTACTGCCGGAATTCACCGCCTTGGAGAACGTGATGATGCCAGGCTTGATCGCGGGAAAAAGTAAAAGCGACTGCCAACCCCGCGCGGAAGAACTACTAACACGTTTGAACGTGATCGCGCGCAAAGAGCACAAGCCGAACCAATTGAGCGGTGGCGAACAACAGCGGGTGGCCGTAGCCCGTGCGCTTTTCAACAACCCCAGTGTGGTACTCGCGGATGAACCTTCCGGCAACCTGGATTCGGCACACGCCAAGGAACTGCATCAGCTCTTCTTCGACCTGCGGAAAGAGCTTGGCCAGACCTTCGTGATCGTCACACATAACGAGGAATTGGCGGAGATGGCTGACCGGCGTTTGGTGATCAAGGACGGGGTGAT
>JANNYL010000394.1:0-2524 GCA_031410075.1 Flavobacteriales bacterium | reverse complement strand
CGAAGGGGAACGTGTTGGACGTGCCTGCGGCGAACTACATGTGGCGCGGTTGATCAGCGCAGCACTACGAACCGCCATGCCCTTCCATCGGAAGCGCGCAACGTGTACGCGCCGGGAGCGAATGCGCCGGTTCCGATCACCGCCATAGTGCCCGTTGCTTGCGCAGCAATGGGGTATTGCCTTCCATCGGCACTGGTGATGAAGGCGAGCTCGTTGGCTTGCACACCACGAACGCGCAACAGCTCGCCGCTCGGGACCGGTACGGGTGACAAGGACACCGGTTCACGCGCTGCATCGTCGACAGCCAAGCACGGATCGATAGTGATCGTAAGGGTGTCCGTATCCACGCAACCGCCGCTGGTCACTGTAAGAATGAAGGTGGTGGTCTCCGTGATCGACACGGATAATGTTGGCGTGGTTTCACCGCCAGGTTGCCAAGAGGCTGTGCAATCGGGACAGAGCTGCGGGTCGATGACACCGTTGTAATTGTAGCACTCCTCTGCATCTTCCAGCGGGCTCCATTCGGGGTAGAAGCTCACGGGATACACTTCCACGGGGTCGCTGCTGCCACAGGCATTCACCGCTATTACGGAAATAGCATCATTGCCAATACTGGACACGAGCGCTGTTATGCTCGCTGTTCCCTGCCCGGAGAGGATGGGCCAAACACTGGTGTTCCAGGTGTAGCTGCTCGCGTCGCCGAAAGCGGACACATTGAAGGTTACCGTGTCCAAGGTGCAAATGGGCGAGGGGAGGAGTATATCGAACGGTTGGAAAGGCGCAACGGCGCACCAGTCGTAGCGGGCCACCACCCCATCGTTGTTGCCGGTGGGTAGGGAAAGCACGCTCGCGCCGGGTTCGAAATCCACCACATAGCCGTTGTTGTAGGTGCCCATGTAGAAGCTGTTGCCATCCACATCGAAGCCTTTGCCGCCAGGCAAGGTGCAATCGGTTCCGCTGTTGATGAACAGGCTGAAGTCCAACAGGCCGCTCACGTTCATTTTGTAAAAGCGGATCACGCTGTTCGTGCAGTTGTTGCTGTACATGCCCAGGCAACCGCCTTGATCGTCCGGGGCAATATCCCCTGGGCGCAAATTGCCGGTGGACGTGAGCGGCGTGCTGTACACCTGCGTCAGGTTCGGGCCGTCGCCGTTGAATTTCACAGCCCAGAAACCGGCGCCCACGCTGGCCGTTCCCATCAAGTACGCATCGCCTTGCGCATCTGCGCACAAGCGGATGTCGCCGTAGTTGGTGTAGGCCTGTCCTTGGAAAGCGAACGCACTGTCGTACCGAATGATGCTCTGCGTTTCGGTGTACACATTGAAGACTCCGGGACCGGGATCCACATCGATCTGCGAGCTCAGTGGGCCGCCGTTGTCCAGCGTTTGGATCACATAGAACGCGGAGCCATCACGCATCACATCAATGTCCCGGCTGCTGGTGAACCCACCGTACCACGTGCGCACATCCGCGAACACCAATGTTCCATCGGGACGGTAACGCGCGATGTAGGAACCGATGGTGAAGTCGCCACACACCAGATCGTACACACCGGGACCGGGATCGAAATCGTAGGTGCCTTGGCCGAGGTCGCCCAGGATGTAGAGGTTGCCGGCATCATCCACACTGATGGCGCCATAGTCCTCGCTGAGATCGGTGGTGTTCTCTATGCTGAAGCCCCACAGGAACTGGCCGCTGCTGGTGTACTTCGCGTACACTTTGCCGGGGTTCACCAACGTGGTTTGCGGTCCGGGATCAAGATCCAATTGGCCGGTGGTGAAGCCCACATAGATGTACACGTTGTTGCTTGTGTCCACATCCATGTCGATGGCGTAGAGCGTGGGTGCGCTCAAGGTCTTGGTCCACAACACGGCACCCGCTGCGCTGATGCGCTGGATCACCGCACTGTTGTCGCCCGTGCCCAACGCGAATACACCACCACCTTCGGCAAGCTTCACGCGGTTGTTGCCGGGCACGGTCTCGGTGGCCCAATCGAGGGTGATCTGTTGGGCGTGTGCCAGTGAAAGCAGAACGCAGGGGAGGAGGGCGAGTACAGAACGTTTCATGGGTCAGGAGCAGATGGGCGAAGGTATTTGAGCGGCCGATCCAGTGGCTGGGTAGCACGCGAACACACGGCCGATGGGTGCAGAATAGGGATGGGTTTTCTTGTGAGTGAACGCACGCCCGACCACTGACAGGGCGGAATGGGCATTTGGATACCGTTGGCAATGTCCTTAGACTTGGGATGCGCTTTGAGCACTTGTTCGGTCCGTATTGAATGCGGAACGTTATACCCTTCGCACCATGAAGCACGCGCTAGTCCTTCTGACCTTGATCGCCACGCAGGTACAGGCCCAGATCATCTACCGGATGTGATCCCGGATTCCACGTACAGCGGCAGCAACGACAGCTGCTACCTCGATCTGGACAACGATGGGAGCATCGACTTCGTGATCACGCAACGCACGTTGCAGACCCCATGCCCCGGCGGCAGCCATCCCGAGTGCGCCGCTACCAATACAAG
>JANNYL010000393.1:0-24521 GCA_031410075.1 Flavobacteriales bacterium | reverse complement strand
CCGGACCAGCTCGTGGTCCTGGAAATGCAGGTGGTGGGCCACCGCAGCCGCAACAGCCACGGCAACCACAGCAGCCGAGGCCGCCTCAACAGCCGCGAGGAGATCGTCCGCCAGGCGAAGGTCGCCGCGATGGTAACCGTCGTGGTCGTGATCGCCGTGGCCCGCGGCCGGATCGCCCGCAAGGTGGAGGTGATGGAGGTGGTCCTTCTTCTACCCCGCCAGCCGCGTGAATAGACGTGCGCTATTGATCCTGCCGATCGCGATCCTCTTTGGGGGCTGTGCGAAGGAGGTGGTATTCCAAGAGGACGTGCAGACACCCAGCGGTGTTTGGGAGCGCGGATGGAACCCGGCTTTCGCTTTCGACATTGCTGATACGATCACGGCTCACGATGTTTACCTCGATGTGCGACATACCGGCGATTACCCGTTCAGCAACCTGTACACATTCGTAAAGCTCACGGGTCCCAGTGGGGAAAGCCTCACCGATACAGTGGAGTGTACGCTTGCAGATGCCAGTGGCCGCTGGTACGGGAAGGGCTTGGGCTTTATCAGCAGCGACCGCTTTCAAGCACATGTGCTTTACAAGTTGCGCAATAGGTTCCCCCGTAAGGGCCGTTATACGATCACGCTCGAACAAGCCATGCGCACCGAGAAGTTGCAAGGTGTGATCGATGTGGGGGTGAGCGTGGAGCGTTCGAAAAGCAAATCGTAGTATCAGCTAATGGCGAAGAAAGCCTCAGCGAAGGGCAAGGTCAGCAAGAGCCGAACATGGTGGTTCATCGTGCTTTCTCCGTTCATCCTTTTGGCGTTGTTGCTCGTGATCGCCGCCACGAGCAAAGATCTGCCGAGCACTACGGAATTGCAGAACCCACGCAGCGACCTGGCGACAGCCGTGCTCTTCAGCGACGGCAGCATTATGGGCCAGTATTATCGTGAAAACCGCATTCCTGTTGACTACGACCATATCAATCCGAATGTGGTGAACGCGCTTATCGCTACTGAGGACGAACGTTTTCGTGATCACAGCGGCATCGATATCCGGGGAACCGCCCGGGCCGCTGTGTTCCTTGGGAAGAAGGGCGGGGCGAGCACCATCACGCAGCAGCTTGCCAAGATGCTCTTCCACGAGCGGGACAAGAACTTCTTCAAGGCAGTGGTCCAGAAGGCGCAAGAGTGGATCATCAGCGCTAAGCTCGAACGCGAGTACACCAAGGACGAGATCATCGCGATGTACCTCAACCGCTTCGACTGGATCAATCAAGCGGTGGGCATCAACAGTGCGGCGCGGGTGTACTTCAACACGATCCCCGATTCGCTGAAGCTGCACGAGGCCGCGATGTTGGTGGGTATGTGCAAGAACCCCGCGCTATTCAATCCCATGCGCCGGCCGGAAACGACGTTGACCCGCCGCAATGTTGTTCTCAATCAAATGGAGAAGAACGGGATGCTTTCACAAGGCGAATGCGATTCGCTCAAAGCACTCCCGCTCGGTTTGGATTTCCAGCGTATCGATCATACCGAAGGCCCTGCTCCTTACCTCCGTGAAGCGCTGCGAGCACAGGTGCAGTCGTTGTTGAGCGAAAAGGATCCCAAGACGGGCAAGCGCCGTATCGCCAAGGCCGACGGCAGTGCATACGATATCTATACCGATGGCCTGAAGATCTACACCACCATCGATAAGCGCATGCAGAAAGGTGCCGAGTTCGCGGTGCGCGAGCATTTGAGCGCCGAGCTGCAACCCCAGTTCTTCAAGGATATCAAAGGGAAGAAGAACAGGCCGTTCGACTTCCGGGTGACCACCGAAGAGGTGAACACCATTATGGTTACCGCCATGAAGCGAAGCGAACGCTACAAGACGCTTACCGGAAAGCTCTGTGGGAATTGCCAACGCCCGGCCAGCTATATCGAGACCATCACTGTTGGTGGCAAGAAGTTTTTTCATTGCGATCCTGACAAAGGCGGTTGCGATACCCAATGGCCTGTGGTGAAGGAAAGCGAGATCCCGGCCTTGTTCGAAAAGAAGTCCAAAATGCGCGTGTTCAGTTGGCGCGGCGAGATCGATACGACGATGAGCCCCAACGATAGTATTCGCTACTACAAGAGCTTTTTGCTCAGTGGCTTGTTGAGCATGGATCCGCATACCGGCTTCATCAAGGCGTGGGTCGGTGGCCCTGATTTCAAGCACTTCCAATACGATCACGTGGCCCAAGCGCGCAGGCAGGTCGGTAGTACGTTCAAGCCGTTCATCTATGCGACCGCGATCCGGGAAGGCATGGATCCGTGCATGCGCATTCCGAACCAGAAGACCTGCTTTGACATGCCTGTAGGCCAACCCGACAGGTGTCCTGAGAACAGCGACGCGAAGTATGGAGGCATGCTCACGATCAAGCAGGCGCTGGCGAATTCGGTGAACACGGTTACCGCTTACCTGATGAAACAGTACGGCCCGCAAGCAGTCACCGTGCTTGCCCGGCACATGGGCATCAAGAGCCCGATGGAACCTGTGCCGTCGCTGTGTTTGGGCGTGGCCGATCTCACACTGGAAGAGATGACGGCCGCGTTTGCTTCGTTCGCGAACGAGGGCGTCTACATTGAACCAGTGGTCTTCACGCGTATCGAGGACAAGAACGGCAACGCGATCTACGATGTGACACCGAAGACAGAAGAGGCCTTGGATGCGCGCACTTCGTACATCATGCTCGATATGTTGAAGGGTGTTGCTGATCGCGGTACGGCTATGCGCCTTCGCCACGGCTGGGGAAATCGCGCCAAGTATGGCAATATCAAGTATCCGACCGCGTGCAAAACAGGCACTACGCAGAACAACAGCGATGGCTGGTTCATCGGCATCACACCGGATCTGGTTACAGGTGTTTGGACCGGAGCGGAAGATCGAAGCGTGCGTTTCAGTCGCACCGATCTTGGCCAGGGCGCCAACATGGCCTTGCCCATTTATGGTTACTACATGAACAAGGTGTACGCCGATAGTACGATCAAGATCAGCAGGGGTGACTTTCCACGGCCTGCTGGTGTGCAGGGCATTAACCTCGAATGTGGAAAGGTTGCTGGCGATACGGATATTTTTGAGGAAAAGGAGGAAGGCGGTGGCCCAGCCTGGGAGTAGTAGCGATCGCGATCCGCGATAGAAGGCGGGTATCTTCGACGCCCTTTCAATATTCCTATGTCAGAACAATTGAGCGAGCAGGAACTGGTACGCCGCGATGCGTTGACCAAGTTGCGCGCCCGCGGTATCGATCCATTTCCAGCGGCGGAATTTCCTGTTTCGCATACATCCGAAGCGATCAAAACCACGTTCGCGGACCAGCCCTTCGATGTGGTTTTCGCTGGCCGGTTGATGACGTTCCGTGTGATGGGCAAGGCTTCGTTCGCGGTGCTGCGCGATCATATGGGCGATCAACAGATCTACATCGCACGTGATGAGATCTCGCCGGGTGAAGACAAATCGATGTACGATGAGGTTTGGCGCCACTTGTTGCACTTGGGCGATTTTATCGGTGTTGAAGGACACGTGTTCCGCACACGCACAGGGGAGATCACGATCCACGTGAAGAAGATGACCGTATTGGGCAAGGCATTGCGTCCGCTGCCTGTCGTGAAAACTGATGAGCAAGGCAATGTGCATGATGCTTTTACCGATCCGGAACAGCGCTATCGCATGCGCTATGTGGACCTGAACGTGAGCCCTGGCGTACGCGAGACTTTCCTGAAACGCACGCGCATCGTTAATGCCATGCGTGGGTACATGTCCGACGCCGGTTACCATGAAGTGGACACACCGGTTCTGCAACCCATTCCGGGTGGTGCAGCGGCACGCCCGTTCGCAACGCACCACAATGCGTTGGACATGCCGTTGTATTTGCGCATTGCCAATGAGCTTTACTTGAAGCGGCTCATTGTTGGCGGTTTCGAAGGCGTGTTCGAGTTCAGCCGCAATTTCCGGAACGAGGGAATGGATCGTACACACAACCCGGAGTTCACGATCATGGAATTATATGTTGCCTACAAGGACTACCGCTGGATGATGGGATTCATGGAAGGCATGTTGGAAAGGGTATGTATCGCGGCGAATGGTTCTTCAAGTGCGGCGTTCAAAGACAATACGATACAATTCACGGCACCGTTCAAGCGCATCACCATGTGCGGGTCCATTCAAGAGAAAACCGGCAAGGATGTTTTGGAAATGGACGAACCTTCGCTGCGTTCACTGTGTGCTGCGAACAACATCCATATTGAACCCAGCATGGGTAAAGGCAAGTTGATCGATGAGTTGTTCAGCGCGTTGGTGCAACCGGAACTGATCCAGCCAACATTCGTGTGCGACTTCCCAGTGGAGATGAGTCCGCTGTGCAAGAAACACCGTGATGATCCGCGGTTGACGGAGCGGTTCGAACTTTTCGTGAACGGATTCGAACTGGCCAATGCCTATAGCGAGCTGAACGATCCGATCGATCAACGCGAACGATTCGAAGCGCAACTGGAACTGCAAAAACGTGGAGACGACGAAGCCATGTTCATCGATCAGGATTTCCTACGAGCATTGGAATACGGCATGCCCCCAACCTCGGGCGTAGGCATTGGTGTGGATCGCTTGGTGATGTTGCTCACGAACAACCCGGCGATACAGGAAGTGTTGTTGTTCCCGCAAATGCGGCCGGAGAAATTCGATTGACCGTCATCGCGAGGCATTGTGCATTCAACAATGCCAAAGCGATCTGTAATTCGTAACGTGGTGAATTACAGATCGCTTCGTCGCGGAGCCTCCTCGCGATGACGTTCAAGGATACTCCCGCGCAACCTCGATGATGCGATCACCTACACGAAGCTTCCAGGCCACTTCCATGCCGCTGACCACATGCGCGAAGCGCGTGTAGCGACCGTCGAGATGCGGCGCGTCGGCAAGCATGATGAAGAACTGGCAGCTCTCGGTGTCTTTACCCGCAGAAGCAAGCCCTACCGCGCCGGTGGTAAATCCTTCAAGCCCGATCTCCGTGCGCAACGTCCAGTCCATCGCACCATAGCCATCTCCGCGCGGGCATCCGCCCTGTGCTACGAAGTCCGGCACCACACGGTGGAAGTACTTGCCGTTGTAGTAGCCAGCGCTTACCAATGAATCGAAGGCGGCGCAACTGCCGGGTGCGGCATCGGGTTCTATAGCGAGGGTGATGTCGCCTTGGCTTGTGATGATCCGATACTGCTGGCCGGGCTGCAGCCCAGCGGTCCATGTGATAGGGTGGTTGTAGGGGGGTGAAACATGTTTCGGGGCAGGAGCGCCCTCGCGCTTCGCGATCGCAGCGTCAAGAAGTTGGATGGCTTCGAGGTCGCGGATGGGATGAAGTGCCAGGCGCACTGTTCCAATGGTCTTCTCATCGAGCAATTCTTTCAGATAACCCTGATCCTCCTCGTTTATCTTTTCGCACGCCGATGCGACAAGGCCCGCATCGCCCGATGTAAGTGCGTCACGCATGAAAGTCGCATGCGATAGGTCGCGCATAGCCTTGGTGACTTCTTTGTCCTTCAGCGTTTCTCCAAAATGTTTCAGCCATGTATCCATCGCAGCTTGTCGCACAACTGCAGGGGAATTCCCCAACATGATCGCCCGTGCCGTGTCGCTGTCGGCCCATAGTGCCTTCGTCAATTCCGCATTGAGGTATGGCCCCAGATCCTGTTGCGCCATGCTCTTCATCAACATCCCACAAGTGGTGCGGATTTCCTCGTTGCCGTGTTTCATGACCAAACCGTAGAGCGGGATCTTCACCGCGTAATCGAAATGCTCCTGCGCCAGTGTCCACAGACTTTGGCCGTCCGGGTGTTCTTTCAACGCGAGAAATTGCTCCACGGCAATGTCACGGACCATGGCACTGGAATCCTTCAATGCAGCCCAGATCACTTCGTTCTTTTTCGATTCTTCATATCGGCCGATCCCACGCAATGCCATCACTCTAATGCGTGGTTCGGGATCATTCACAAGGGACTCTTGTAACCGAATGAACGCTTCATCGTTTCCCGTTTTACCCAATGTGGAAAGGAGCGGGAGGCGAAGCTCTATGGATCCGGAGTACGGCATCATTTGCGCGATCTCGAGCAGCCGCTTCGTGAATGGCTGGACTGATCCGGATTTACTGCGAGCACAGATCTGCAGCGCGGCTTCGTCCAGGTCAGGATCCTTTGCGGTGAAAAGAGAAAGTGAGTAGCGTACATGGCTTGTGTCCGTGCTTCCGGTCGCGGTGGCGAAGAAGAGGCCACGCAGCACGCCGAGCGAATCGGCTTTGGTGCAGAGCGAGCGGCGCAGGAGAAGATCGGCACCAGCCCTTCGTCCGCAACGCCCGGCGGCTTCCGCGATACGACCACGTACCGCAGCATTTTCTTCCGGTGAGAAACGTTCGATCAGTTGATGCACGTTCACGCTGTCGCCACAGAAGCCGAATGCGAACGCTGCGTTCGCACGAACGGTTGGATCAGGGTCACCAAGTGCATGCAAAAGATCCGGAACGACTAGACTATCCCCCACCGACGCGAAGGCCAGCGCTGCTTTCGCGCGGATCGATGCGGAAGTGTCCGTCAGGAATTCGAGCAGCCGCTTTGTGTCGCGGTGGTCTTGTGCATCGATAATGGACCAGGTCTTTTCATCAGGCCACGTTGTTGCGGTCGGTTGTTGCAGATCCGGTTTCTGGCTACCGGTTCCGCAGGCTAGGAGCAGCAGTATCGCGAACACGAAATATTTCATGCCGCAAGTTGGCACAGCGATCAATTGGTTCGCACTTGTGCCGTGTTCTTTCGTTTGAACAGATCCGTGAGGTCGTAACCGAAGTAGCGCAAGGCACCGAGCAGAACCATGCTGGCCGTGGCTTCATCCACGTTGCCCACCAAGGGAATGTTGTCCGGCAACAATTCGAACACGCCGAACGTGGGATTTATCAGGTAGAGAAAAGACAAAAGACCAACGAAGGCAACGAACAGGTTTTTCATGGTGTGGGCTTTCTACAATTCACATGCCTAACGAACGAAGCGCGCTGCAGGTATGCCACACGAATATCTTCGGGCCCTGATGAAGACGATCCGCCTAGGCCTGCTTTGCATGGTCGCTTGCTTGCCTGTTCTGTTGGTTGCCCAACGCCAGCCTGATGATGTCGCCAAGTCACAGATGAAAGCCGATATCCAATTCCTGGCAAACGACCGCTTGGAAGGGCGCGAGACCGCTACACCTTTTGAAAGTCTTGCATCGGACTATATCGTGAAGGAGTTCATGAACGCGCAGTTGTTGCCGAAAGGGGATGAAGCTTCATTCTTGCAAGCATTCACCTTCGAAACAGCCCCTGTACTTGGTCCACAGAACAGTGTGCAGGTTGGTCGAAGCCAGCTGAAGTTGGGAACGGAATATTACCCGGTGAGCTGGTCTTCTTCGGGCACGGTGTTCACCCGATCCGCGAAGTGTGGTTACGGCATCAACGCTCCGGAAATGAACCGGAACGATTTCAACGGTGTGGACGTGAAGGGTCATGCAGCCGCGATCTGTGTCAGTTCACCGGATGGTATTCATCCGCATAGCAAGTGGCTGGCTTACCACGACATCGGCAAGCGCATCAACGACGCCATCAGCCTTGGGGCCAATGCCATCCTGCTCTACAACGACGACAAGACCGCCGATGATCCGGACACCACCTTGAGCAAGAAGATCACGCCCTGTGCGGTCCCGGTGGTTTTCCTGACGAAGAAGGGATTTGACAAGCTCGGTCTCGACGGCAGTCCGGTGGTAGTTCAAGTGGATATTCAACGACCCGTGCACACAGGTCACAATGTGGTTGGGTATCTCGATAACGGACAGCCGAATGTGGTGGTGATCGGTGCGCACTATGACCATTTGGGCCATGGCATCGAGGGATCATTGTTTCGTGGCGAACCTGCTATCCACAATGGAGCCGATGATAATGCAAGTGGTGTTGCGGTGATGCTGCAGTTGGCACGCGACTTACAGCAAATACCCGGAACGAAGAACAACAACTACCTGTTCATGGCTTTCAGTGGCGAAGAGCTTGGGCTTTACGGAAGCAATTGGTGGACGAAGCATCCGACCCTTCCGCTCGATCAATTGAACTACATGATCAACTTCGACATGGTGGGGCGATTGGACACCAGCAATACGATCGGCATCAATGGGGTCGGTACTTCTCCTGCGTGGGCGATCGTGAAGCCGGAGCCTGTTCTCAAGGGCAAGCCGACCAAGAAGGACCCAGCTGCCTTGTTGGTGAAGACAACGGAGAGCGGCGTAGGCCCCAGCGACCATACCAGCTTTTATCTCAAGGACATCCCAGTTCTGCACTATTTCACTGGAGCGCACGAGGATTACCACAAGCCCAGCGACGATGAGGAGAAGATCAACTACGGCGGTATGTTGCGCATCACCAGGCATGTGGAGGACCTCATCACCGAACTCAATGACGACGGAAAACTGGCGTTCACAAAAACCGCTGCTGACACAAGTGTGACGCCTTCCTTCAAGGTGACGCTCGGCGTGGTTCCTGACTATATGTTCAGCGGACAAGGCATGCGGATCGATGGCGTTACAGATGGTAAGCCTGCAGCTGTGGCCGGGCTGAAAGTGGGTGACGTGGTCGTGAAGCTGGGAGACAACACGGTAACCGACATGATGAGCTACATGAAGGCGCTCGGTGCTTTCAGCAAGGGCGAAACCACCAAGGTCACCGTGTTGCGCGATGGAAAGGAAATGAAGGCGGACATCACGTTCAAATGAGCCTCGGAAAGGTCGCTGTGATCGGTGCAGGGAGCTGGGGAACCGCACTCGTGAAGTTGCTTTCGGGCAATGCCGAGCGCGTTGGTTGGTGGGTGCGTGGCGAGAAGAACATCGCGCACATTCGGAAGTATGGGCACAACCCGAACTACATCAGTGCGGCGCAATTCGAAGTGGACAGGCTCGCCATGAGCGACGACTTGCACACCGTAGTGAAAGAGGCCGACACGCTCATCGTGGCAGTGCCTTCCGCGTTCCTCAAGAACACGATGGAAAAGCTCGACAAGTCTGAGCTGGCCGGAAAGACGCTCTTCAGCGCGGTGAAGGGCATCGTGCCGGAGACGAACCAGATCGTGGGCGAGTATCTCTTCGAACATTGGAGCGTGAGCAAGGAGAACTTCGGTGTGATCTGTGGTCCCTGCCATGCGGAAGAAGTAGCGATGGAACGGTTGAGCTACCTCACCATCGCCAGCCAGAACACGGCCAAGGCCGAAGCGATGGGCAAGGCGCTGAACGGGCGCTTCATGAAGACCACGATTAGCGACGACATCTACGGAACCGAGTATGCGGCGATCCTGAAGAACGTGATCGCCGTCTGCAGTGGGATCAGTGTTGGGCTCGGCTATGGGGACAATTTCCGTGCAGTGCTGGTGAGCCGCGCCATCCAGGAGATCGCTCGCTTCGTGAAGGCCGTGCATCCGATCGACCGCGACATCAACGAGCCCGCCTACCTCGGCGATCTGCTCGTGACAGCGTATTCCACCTTCAGTCGCAACCGCGAGTTCGGCAACATGGTGGGCAAGGGGTATAGCGTGAAGGCCGCGCAACTCGAAATGAACATGGTGGCCGAGGGCTACTACGCGGTGAAGTGCGTACACGAGATCAACGGCAAGCTTGGGGTTGACATGCCGATCAGCGAGGCGACGTATCGGATGTTGTACGAGCGCATCGCACCGATGATCGAGATGAGGTTGCTGAGTGATAAACTTGCGTGATGGCGAACCTGCATTTCCATTGGGAGTTCTTTGGCCCCGATGCCGCTGGCACAGCCGAGCATTTCGTGAAGCACCTCATCGAGTTCTGCGACCGGGAGGGCATCAGTGAACGACGCGCCTGGCATGCGGAACATGGTGCCCGCTGGACAGCCTCGCTTGAGTGCGAAGAGAAGCACATGATCCTGATCCGTGATCGCTTGCGCCCCAAGCGCGCTGAGCGGTTAGGCTAAGCCGCAAGGATGAAGTCTTCTCCCTCGACGAGTCCTCGGGAAGCGAGGTACTCCGCGATACGATCGCCCGTTCCCCGCTGGCTGATGAACGAAATGACCAGCGCCTCACCGGACGGTGGTAATTCATCGTGCGGGATGAACGCGTAGCCCGGCACCTCACGCTTCTTCACGTCGGTGAACGCATGGATACGCATGCCCTGCGCTTCGAGTTTGACTGCACGGTCACGGCATAATCCGCTCGTGCCAGCTATGATCACTGGCCGTTGATCAGTGTGCTTCATCCTGTACCACGCCGCGATCCACTTCGCCTTGGTGGTGAAGAACGCATCCACGCTGTAGTTGGCGTGTGTTCGGCTGAGGCGCTGCGGATGATCATGCCAAGTGAGCAGTTCCTCCGGCAGCTTCGCGAAGCGCACGCCGTGGTGCATCCAGCGTAACCAGAGCTCGTGGTCCTCAGGTAGAGGTTCTGTTGAGTAGCCGCCGACGCGATTGACCAGTTCTCTGCGGAACATCACCGTTGGATGCGCGAGCGGCGCGTCCACGAAGCGCTTCACGTAGTGCTCTTGCGGCGTGAGGATCGTGTTCTGCCAGTTGACGAACCAGGCCATGCCGCTGCTCTTCTCGACAGTGGTCTCGAATCGGGTGCGCGTGCCGAGCACCCCGATCGTCGGGTGTGCGTTCATGTACGCGACCTGTTTCGCTAGGCGTTCAGGGTGCGCAATATCGTCGGCGTCCATGCGGGCGATGAGCGGGTAGGTGGCATTCTTCAGGCCGGCGTTCAAGGCCTGGGCGATGCCCATAGTTGGTTCTTCGATCACCTTGATGCGCGGATCGCGGCAGGACCATTCGTGTGCAATGAATACACTTTCATCCGAGCTGGCATTGTTGATGAGCAGCAGCCCCCACTCGCGGAACGATTGCTCGGCCATGCTGCGGATGGCGGCATCGAGCGTGGGGGTAGCGTTGCGAAAGGGGAGAAGGATGGAAACCACGAATGCGAGCTATGCCAATGATAGTGCTCGGCGCACAAGCGAAGGCTGACCTTTGGGAAGGATGTTCGATCGGTCTTTGCTCGATTACTTTTACGCCACAGACCCCGAAGCCATGTCCGACGCCGAACTGAAGAAGCGCTTGATCACGCGCATCCAGCGATCACGCGACAGCGCGCTGCTGCGCGAGGCGTTCCGGTTGATGGGCACTGATGCTTCGCTACTGGAGCCTTACAAGCTGACCAAGGAGCAGCAAGCCTCCGTGAAGCGGGGAAAGAAGGACATCAAGGCAGGCCGCACTCTCACAGCCCGCGAGGCCGACAAGGCCGTGGATGAATGGCTCGGCAAATAGTCTGGTCCGCGAACGCCCAGCGCGAGCGTCTGGAATTGCTCCACTACTGGGCCGATCGGAACGGCTCAACTAGGTACAGTGAGAAGCTTGATGGTATGTTCCGGTCCGCCCTGCGCGTGATCGCCGCACATCCGAAGCTTGGACGGCCGACCTCTGAGCCGGAAGTTCGGGTGAAGGGCATCGGCTTGCATATGGTCTTCTATTCGTTCACCGCCACCCAGGTGCAAGTGCTCTCCATCTGGAACAACAAGCGCGACCCGGCTGTGCGGCCGTTCTGAGTTTTGCTTGCAACAGGCACGGGAGGACGGCCTACCACACACCCGCCCTGCACACGCCTAACTCCCGCGCCAGAGTTTTTTGGAAGTCTCGCGCTAGTTGGGGCACCAGCAAAGGGCCCTCGCGCGGGTTCCAGAGATGGATTATCTTGCGCTCACAATGGAACGCTCACAGCTTGGTCGTATCACCATCGACCCCAGCATTTGCCACGGCAAGCCCTGTGTGCGCGGCATGCGGTGGCCCGTGGAAGTGGTCATCGATATGCTCGGCGCGGGAATGAGCACACAAGAGATCCTCGCCGAGCACGAGGAGTTGGAAAAGGAGGACATCCAAGCCTGCCTGAACTACGCGAAGCTTACCGTCTCCGGCCATTCGTTAGGTGACGTGGCCTGATGCGCTTTCTCTGCGACGTTCATATCCCCATCCGACTCTCGAAACGATTGGCCGAAGCCGGGTATGACAGCACCCATGTGAACCGCCTGCCTGGCCGCTGGCATACTTCTGATCAGGATATCGCACGCATCGCCGACGCAGAGGATCGCATCCTCATCACCAAGGACTCGGACTTTCGGGACAGTTGCATTGTGCAACGCACACCGCGCAAACTCATCAAGGTGAACTTGGGCAACATCGCGCACGATGTGTTGACCAAGCTTCTGTTGGAGAACCTGCCAGAGATCGCGCGACTGAACGAGCGGGAGCGCTTTCTGATGGAAGTGGACGTTGATCGACTTTCGGTCATCGACCTGGTGGGGTAGCACTGCGTCGCTTACAATGGGCACGGGAGGACGGCCTACCACACACCCGCCCTACACACGCCTAACTCCCGCGCCAGAGTTTTCTGGAAGTCTCGCGCCAACTGGGGCTCGGGCAAGTCATGAGAATTGACCCCCCACTCTTCGGCCGCAGCCAGCATGAAGTCCATGCACACCGGCCAACTATTGAACATTCCATAACCGCTCACTGGCATCTCCTTGATACTGACATAGACCAGAGCATCCTTGGCCATTGCGGACCGGATCTTTTTCAATACCTCTTCTAGGTCATAATAGTCCAAGTAGTGGAGAACGTGACTTGCCACGACGACATCGTAGGTCCGTTCAATCTGCTCCGTACACACATCCCAACCATAGCGGAAATTGAACCGTGTATCGAAGTCCTTCTTGCTGGTGAGTACTCGATCGGGTTCTCTATTCCCGGACCTCGTCCAATTCTGATAGAGACCAAAGAGCGAGGTCGGCTGAGCAATTTTGTCAACCCCATGGAACTCTGTCATTTGCTGGAACCGATGATACAAGTACCACAGTGCTGCCCCATTCTCCGTACCAATGTCGAGGACGCTCTTACGGAGTCTCGCGTAAAATGCGCTGGCCACTCTCGGATCCATCTCACCACCGAGCAGCCCGGCAAATCCAGCCTCCTCACCAGGTGCGCACTTCATAAGGGAAAGGTACGTTCGAGATTTGGTGGATGAATAGTCGAGCGCTTGCAGACGAAGAACGCACGAGCGAAGGACGCTCGCGCGAGATGAAGAAACCCAGCTGAGCGGCCGTCTTGAGCACGACGCACAGAGACTTGGTTCAGCCGCACCTTTGCTCTATGGTTGACCAGTGGAACGACGGGTCCATAAAGCATCACTACATCCCGGAGTACTACACAAAGGGGTGGACCGATACCGAGGGCTTACTCTACGTCTATGACAAGAGAAGTAATCGCTTTCTCGGTAGACGACTCAGCCCGGCAGGGCTGTTCTATGAAAGGGAAGGCAACACGGTCCAGCCCAACGGCCGTCGCAATACAATCGCCGAGAAGGCCTTCACATTGGTTGATACGCGATACGCTCCGATTCTAGAACGAATCAGGGCAGAGGGGGCCTCTGTGATGGGGATGAACGAGGTAAGTGCGACGATGCTGACGCTTGCCGTCAATCAGCATTTCAGAGTGCCTGCGAATGATGGGTTATATCGACAGGTCTACGATCAAACCGGAATGGTCGTAGGTGACGAAGCGGGAAGCAGAAACGCGGAGAAGGAAGCTCAACTGAAGGCGGACGAAACCAACCGGAAGGCGAGCAGGGCATTCCTCCCGTTCTCATTGCTGATGGCAACTCTGAAGGAGCACTTACATGAACCCCTATACCTGGAAACCGCCATCCTTGGCAAGGGCTACCCTCTTTTCGTTCTCAGCGACAACCCCGTGGTGTATCCAGTGCGGTTGACCCGAGCTGCGGAACTGGTCAAGAGTTTTATGTTCCCTGTGGACTGCTGCAAGATGTACGCGCGGCACTCAACACCGGCCACAGGAAAAGAACTCCTTGTTTCCGGGGGTTACAATGTGCTATCCATTGACCAGGCCATCAGGTGGGTTTGCGCTCCAAATGAAACTTTGTTGCGGGCGGCGGTTGATTACTGGTTGAAGGTGCACAACGCAGGACATCTTCCGGCACTTCGCGAAGCGCTTTTCAGGAACTGCTTCCATCCAGCATCTCAAGCAGAGAACTCAGTGGCTTCGCCTGCGGATTGAACCGCAATCATTGGGGCCTTCGCTTGGCCAACACCTTCTCGACCTCAGCCAGTGCAAAATCAAAATCGACACGTTTTCCATCCTTGCCAGTGACCTCCCCGGCAATGAGCTTCTCCACGATCACTCTGATCGCTGCGTCAATAGCAACGGCCTCTAACCCGGCCCTCCCTGCCATCGCTCGCTCTCTGAACTGAATGACCTTGCCCCTTTCGGACTCAGACATCTTTTCCTGGAGTTCCTCCCAAGTGACTTCAGGGCGAGGCGTGTCAACTGGTATTTCAGGTCTCAAGCGCTTCGCGCTCATATCATCCAGGAAGCCGAAACCATGATTGCAATGCACCTCCCCCTCGCAACAGCAATTCCCGCCTAGATGCACCACCGGGTCATAGTCCACGACTTTTGGTCGATCGGGAGCATTGCTCCATTCAAGCATTTCCTCTATCGAAAATACCTTGCGCGCCCTTGCTCTACAAAAGGCCTTGGTGTCTTCATGGGTACTCCCTGCGTAGAGGAAGTATTTCATTCCTAACCGAAGCGCCTGAAGCAAGTGCTCGACGCGCGATCGCGCGAAGGTGTCCTGCATGTTGAGTTTTCCCTTAACCGCCTTTTGTTCGAGGGCAGTGAGAATCCTCTGGTACTGTTCAATGCGATCGGGGTCCATGCGGGGTGGTGCAAACTAACCTCCAATATCCTTAATCTGGCCCGTTGTGGGGTTTGCGTGAGGGACAGCAGTGGAAAGCCCGGAGCGCGGTAATCCGCGCGAGGACTTGGAACGGATGGCCCGACGGCGAGTCTTCGAGCCGGCACGCCCAAAGAAGCACGACCTATCCCGGCTCTGGGGTCGCATTCAACGTCCCCAACAATATCTGCGCCTTCCCCGCCCCGATCTCCGCCGCCACCTCTTCGGTCGGCGCTTCTTTGATGCCCTTGATCGACCCGAACCGCGTGAGCAGCTTCTTCGCTGTTTCAGGCCCGATGCCGGGGATGTCCTCCAGCGCTGTGCGCACAATGCGCTTGCTGCGTTTGCCGCGGTGGTGCGTGATGCCGAAGCGGTGCGCCTCGTCGCGCATCTGTTGGATCACCCGTAGCGTGGAGCTGCGTTTGTCGATGTGCAATGGTGCGGGGTCCTCGGGGAAGTAGAGTTCCTCCAGGCGTTTCGCGATGCCGATCAGCGCGACTTTCCCCCGGATGCCGAGCCGATCGAAGACGTTCATCGCAGCGTGCAATTGGCCCTTGCCACCATCCACAATGACGAGCTGTGGCAATGGTTCGCCTTCGTTGATCAAGCGGGCATAGCGGCGCTCCACGGCTTCCTCCATGCTGGCGAAATCATCCGGCCCTTCCACCGTGCGGATGTTGAAATGGCGGTAGTCTTTCTTGCTGGGCTTCGCGTCCTTGAAGACCACGCACGCGCTCACCGGATCCGTGCCTTGCGTATTGCTGTTGTCGAAGCATTCGATGTGTACGGGCAGTTCGCTCAGGTGCAGGTCCTGCTTCATTTGCTCCAGGATCCGGTTGGTGGCCGCGTCCGGGTCCACGAGCGATTCTTGCTTCTGCTTGTCGTACATGAAGTACTGCGCGTTGCGTTCGCTCAGCTCCAGCAGTTTCTTCTTATCGCCACGCTGCGGAATGGTGAACAACACGCCGGGCATTTCGATGCCGGGGTCGAAAGGAACGATCACCTCCGGCGCGAAACTTTGGAAGCGTTGGCGCAGTTCGGCCATTGCGGTCTGCATCAGTTCCTGGTCGTCCTCATCCAAGCGCTTTTTCAATTCAACGGTGATGCCGTGTACCACCGCACCATCGATCACGCGGAGGTAGTTCACGTAACTGCCATTGGCGTCGCTCACCATGCCGAACACGTCCACGTCGCCCACGTCGGGGTTCACCGCGATGCTGGTGCTGCGGTAGTGTTCGAGCCGTTCGATCTTTTCGCGCAGCACCTCGGCCTGTTCGAATTCCAGCTTCTCCGCGTGAGCGGCCATGCGCTCCTTCAGGAACTTCAGTACACCACGCACGCGCCCCTTCACGATGCTGCGCACCAGTTCTACACTGGCCTCGTAGTCTTCGGCCGATTGCAGCCCTTCGCAAGGTGCCTTGCAATTGCCGATGTGGTATTCCAAACAGCGCTTGTACTTGCCTGCGGCGATGTTCTTCGGCGACAAGTCGTAGTTGCAGGTGCGCAACTGGTAGAGCTTGTGGGTCAGTTGCAGCACGACCTTCATCGTGCGCACACCGGCGTACGGGCCGAAGTATTCGCTGCCGTCGTTCACGGGGTTGCGCATGCCCTCCACGCGGGGAAGCGCTTCGTTCCGGATGCGGATGAAGGGGAAGCTCTTGTCGTCGCGCAGCAGGATGTTGTAGCGCGGCTGCAGTTCCTTGATCAGCGAATTCTCCAGTAGCAGCGCATCGAATTCGGTATCCACCACCATGATGCGCAGGTCGCGGATCTTCTGCACCAGCATCGCCGTTTTGCCGTCGGCCAGGGTTTTGCCGAAATAGCTGCCCACGCGGTTGCGCAGGTCTTTGGCCTTGCCTACGTAAAGGATCTTGCCATCCATATCGTAGAACTGGTACACGCCGGGGCTGTGCGGCAGCAGTTTTACTTTCTCACGGACGTCGAGGGGCTCCACGGGGCGAAGATCGGCTCTGGGCCCCCGCTTTCCGCTTGGTACATTTCCGCCATGCAATTCACCGCCGCTCAGATCGCCCAGCTCCTCCAAGGCACCGTGGAGGGGGATGCCAACGCCACTGTTTCGCGACTTTCCAAGATCGAGGAGGGCGGACCGGGCTCACTCTCCTTCCTGGCGAACCCCGCTTACACGCAGTACGTGTACAACACCACAGCCAGCGTGGTGATCATCGGCAAGGACTTCCCGCTCACCGCTCCGGTGAAGACCACCCTCGTGCGCGTGGCTGATGCGCAGGGCGCCTTCGCCAAGGTACTGGAGATGTACAACACCATCAAGCTGGACAAGAAGGGCGTATCCCCGCAGGCCGCCATCGCGGACACGGCCAAGCTCGGCGAGAACTGCTACATCGGTGCGTTGGCTTTCATCGGTGAGAACGTGAAGCTGGGCAACAACGTGAAGATCTACCCGCAGAGCTACATCGGCGACAACGTGACGATCGCCGACAACACCACGCTTTTCGCCGGAGTGAAGATCTACTCCGATTGTACCGTGGGTGCGCGTTGCATCATCCACAGCGGCACAGTGATCGGGAGTGACGGATTCCGCTTTGCGACCGGGCCGGACGGCGGACAGAAGATCCCACAGATCGGTAACGTGGTGATCGAGGACGACGTGGAGATCGGTGCGAACTGCGCGATCGACCGTGCGACGCTCGGCAGCACGATCCTGCGCAAGGGAGTCAAGTTCGACAACCTCATCCACATCGCGCACAATGTGGAGGTGGGGGAGAACACATACTACGCTGCGGGGGGCGTCGTTGCGGGTTCTACCAAGATCGGCAAGAACTGCATGTTCAGCGGACAGGTGGGCATCATCGGACACCTGAAGATCGCGGACGGCACCATCATCGCGGCACAGAGCGGGATCAGCAAAGACACGAAAGCGGGCCAGGGATACATGGGTTCACCGGCTTTCGAGGTTCAGAAGTACCGCAAGAGCTACATCCACTTCCGGAACTTGGAGAAGATCGTGGATCGGTTGGATAAGCTGGAGAAGGATGCTGGATCAGGCGATCAGTAAACGATCAACCGCGGCTCGCTCATCTCCTCCATCGCGTACTTCACGCCTTCGCGTCCCAGGCCGCTGTCCTTTATGCCGCCGTACGGCATGCTGTCCAAGCGGAAGCCGGGCACATTGTTCATGATGATGCCGCCAACCTCCAACTCATCGTGCGCGCGTTTCATGTTCGCCACGGAATCCGTGAAGACACCGGCTTGCAGACCGTAGGTCGAATCATTGACGCGTGAGATCGCTTCGTGGAAATCCGCGACTTCCTCCAAGATGGCAACGGGTCCGAACACCTCTGCGCAGTTGACTTTCATCTCGCGCTTGGTACCGGTCAATAGCGTTGCTCCGTAGATGTTGTGTGCAGCATCAAAGGGCTTGCCCCCTGCTAGCACTTGGGCTCCGCCTTTCACCGCTTCATCCACCCAACTGCTGATCCGCTCGAAATGGCCTTTGTCGATGATGGGGCCAACGGTCACGGAAGTATTGTTTGGGTCCCCGGCATTCAACGCCGCGAACTCCTTCACCAGTAGATCGCGGAACTGTGCGAAGACGCTCTTCACCGCATAGATGCGTTGCGTGCTGATGCAGGTCTGGCCGGCGTAGATGTTCGCGCCGATCGCAACGGTCTTGGCTGTTGATGCGAGGTTCACGCCTTCATCCACGATGACGGATGCGTTGCCGCCCAGCTCCAGAGCGACTTTCTTCTTGCCGCAGATCGCCTTCAAGTGCCAACCCACTTTGTCGCTGCCGGTGAAGCTGAGCATGGCCACACGTTCATCCTTCACCAATTTTTCCGCAACTGGCACGCCGCACATCAACACGCTAAAGGCACCCTTCGGCCAGCCGACCTGCTCGATCAATTTGCCCAATGCCAATGAGCTCAGCGGGGCTTGCGGTGCTGGCTTCAATACAACCGGACAGCCAACAGCCATCGCAGGAGCGACCTTGTGCAACACCAGATTCAACGGAAAATTGAAGGGCGTGATGGCGGCGATGATACCGATGGGAAAGCGCTTGGTGAACGCGGTCTTTCCAGCGCCAGCGCCGTAGTCGAGCGCAACGCTTTCGCCCGTGTAGCGAAGTGCTTCTGCAGCGGCCGTGCGCACTGTGGTGATGCACCGCGCGATCTCGGTCTTCGCGTACCCGATGGGCTTGCCACCTTCCTGCACGATGAGCACCGCGAGCTCCTCCTCGTGCTTCGCGATCAATGAGGCCAGGGCTTCCAGCTTCGCACTGCGTTCTCCGGCGCTCAGCTTCCTCACCGCATCGCGGCTCGCATAAGCAGCGGCGATAGCATCTTCCATCTGCGCCTCCGTGGCATGCGGAATACGTGCCAGCTCGGTGCCGTGGTACTTGTCGATGACGGTGTTGAAGGTGCCATCGCCCTCGCTAACCCATGCGCCGTCGATGTAATTGGCGTGAGGGTAGAGAGAGGAGCTTGTGGTCGATCTGACGGACACGGTTGCTGTATCGGACATGGGGTAAAAGTATCGCTTGCCTATGCGCCGATCATTTGGCCAGATAGCGCCCGACCGGTCGCAGCAGCACCACTTTCACTTCCTGCTCCTCGAACTTCTTGAAGCTCGCTTCCACTTGCTTGTCTGGCCAGATGATCTTCACGCTGCCCTTGGCAACATCGTATGCTGCCGTGTAAAGTGTTCCGAAGCCTCGGAGGTATTGCTGGCTGTAGAGTGGTGGTTTCAAGAAGCGCTTGATCATCAATGCGCGGTCCAGCTTGGGTTCGGCGACGCAGGCTTCCAGGAAATGCTTGCGCTCGATGGTGTGCGTGAACGCGGCGTACTCATCCCATTCCACCTTGTGCTGGTGGTTGGTGGCCGCCTGCTGGAAGACCACCTGCGCGGAACGGTCCGGGTTCATGTATACCGTGGCATACCTGCCGCTCTTGTCCAGTACCGTGACGTTATAGCCCATGTGAACCGGGATGCGTGAAAGCGCTTCGCAGGCCTCATCCACATTGCTGCACGTTTCCAACACATAGCGGATCACCAGCGGGATCCCGAAGCCCGTGCCGCTCACTTTCCGTCCGCCGAACGCCAATGCCACCGCCAGGCCATCCGCGTTCATGCCATCAAGGAGTCCCCACCCGCTGTCCTGGATGCCGATCACCGGCTTGCAATACTTCGTGTAACGCATGCGCCCGTCGAAGTACCGCGGGTCGAAATCGTAGTTGCGGATCAGGGTGGGGTTGCCGCGGGTCCATGCGACCTGAGAGCAGCCGGCCATGTAAGGTGGCGGGCACCACATGCTCAGGAAGCGCGAGGCCATGTCGTCGTTGTGCGCGATACGGCACAAGCTGTTGTATACCGGGATCAGCTCCGGCATGTGCAGTTCCAACAAGGAACGACAGGTCACCAGATCAGGGCGTGCGTCCTCGCCTTCGCTCACGTACCAAATGCGGAACAGCGGCCACGCGCGGTCGAAAAATGTCTGCCAGCGGTCGCCGGGCCAGGGCTCGTGGACGAGCTTCAGTTGTACGTACATCCTCTGCTCACATCATCTTGAACCCACCGATCTCCAACAGATGCTCGTGGCCATGCGTGCCATGAGCGCCCGGCACCACGCTCTTGTATTCCGCCTTGATCGCCGCGAGCCATTTCTTGGAGCGTTCAGTCAATTGGAACTCGTCGGTCATCATGCGGCCACGCATCACGAGGATGCCCATGTCGGCACCTTCGTAGAGCCAGTCACCTACGCGGGTGATCCGCAGGAAGAAGGCTTCGTTCTCGTTCTCCACATAGCGGCGGTGCGTGTCCATTCGCCAGAAGTAGATGCTTCCATCGGCACGCATGCGCCAGATACCGCTGCGTGGGGCCTCGATCACTCGCTCGATATCGTCGTGCGTGTGCTTGATCACCATTTGGCCCCATGAATCGATGTTTTCCGGCTTCGACCAGCGGCGGTTCAGTGCGTTCACGTTCAGCTCGTACGGCGTGTTCATCCACTCCATGATGTGGAACAGATGCAGCGGTGCATCGCTCAGCGCGAACACGGCGTGGTTGGTTATGCTGCTGGCACCCGTGATGCGGGGGTTCAATTCGCCGAGGTAGATGGCGCCGTTGTCCTGATCGATCAGAAAGTCCAGCTCGAAGTAGCCCTTGTAGCCCTCCTTGCGCAACTGGTCCCCGAAGAGCCGCGCGTACCTGCGCGCTTTGCGACGGATGGCAGGCGTGAAGGTGTCCGCGAAGATCTCGTTGCCGCACCAGCCGCCTTTGTATGGCGTGAGCTCCTTGAAGCCCACCAGTTCGGTCATCAGCGGAGCCACGATGGTACCGTGCCGCGTGACGCACGCTTCCATGGCCGCACCACGACAGTTGATGCGCTTCATCACCTTGCACTCCTTTTCCGCCTCTATCTCCGCAGCGTACTTGGCGTAGTCCTCTGCGCTCTTGATGAAGAAGGTGGTATGGCCGCTGTCGCCGAAAGGCGTTTGCACCACGAGGTCGGTGCCCAATTTGCTCGCGACCTTGTTCAAGTGCGCGTAGTTCTTCACCGGACTGAGGACGTAGGGCACACAGGGCACGCCGGCCTTCTCGGCCACGCGGTTCGTGTTCACCTTGTTGTCCATGAAGGTGCGCATCTTGGCCGATGGGAAGATCACCTCGAGCCCCGCCTTTTTCGCCAGTGCCTCGGTCTTCGCATCGAACATCAGGAACATCGCCTTTCCGGCCTTCGCGTTCTTCTTTCGGCTCTCGATGAAGTCGCGCACCTCACTGTGCACGAGCAGGTAGTTGTTGATGTCCTCGATGCTCTGGAACTCCTCGTGCGGCTCCTCGGTACGCGGGCTCATCAGGTTCGGGTGCAGCCCATCGAAGCAGTCGATGTAGGTGATGAACTTGAAGCCCTTGATCCACTCGTCAGCACCCAATAGGTTGAAGTTGGTGGCGCTGATGAAGTAAATGGGCACCTCATTGCGGTAGAAGAAGCGACGGATGTCGCTGACGCCTTTGAGGATGGAAGAGACGGCCTTCTTCTTTTTGGTTGTGAGCTTGCGCTTCGCAGGGGCCTTCTTGGCAGGCACGACTTTTCGAGCTGGCTTCGCTGTCTTTTTTATAGCCTTTTTAGTAACTGTCTTGGCTAACCTCTTTTTCGCAGGGGCAGCCTTTGTTCGAGTTGGGGCTGGCTTTTTGGTCTTCTTGCTCATAGGTGGCACCTAAAACTCGGTGAAGGAGTGTGGTCTGGGCTCGCAGACAAAGAAAGGCCTCCGGGTTGATCTTCCATAGTTATTGGGAGAACGAAAGTCTGCATTGGGCCGATCGATACCAAGAGCACGAGCGAGTACACCTGAACCAAGGACCAAGCTCCCGTGTTCATATTGCAGATCCTTATGAAATAGAACCATTTGACATCGCCCCGATAGGTTGAAAATGACCGCCAACCCCTTCATTTGTTGGTTCTGTGATAGTAACTTCTCGGAAGGATCCCAATCCAAACGAACTTGCCATTGGACTATTCCAGCCCAATGGAATAATTTGCCCCCTACCCAAACCTAGCTCATGCTCCGTATTTGTACTCTGGCTTTTGTAGCCATTTCGGCCTTTGGTGTATCACAAGCCCAGAAACGCGCAGGTGAACTGCCCGCGAAAGTGCAAGCCCAATTGCTGCAAGAAGGCTTCCTTGCCGAGGACATCGCGGACCTCATCGTGCAAGACGATTACCGCTCCGCGAACAACGGTCTTAGACATCTGTTCTTGCGCCAGCGTTGGCAGGGGGTCGAGGTGTGGAACGGCGATATCGCCATTCACCTGACCGCTAATGGAGAAGTCGTGAAGTTGAACAATGGCGCATGGAGCCGTATGGCCAAGCGCACCAACGCCACAACACCCATTGTTACAGCTGAAGCTGCTCTATCCACGGTGTTGCGTTCGAACAAGATCATCGGTTCAACGCCGCTCACGTCATTCAATGCAACAGAGAAGGAGTATGTGTTCGATGGATCCTCTTTCAGTGTGGAGCCAGTGAAGGTGAAGCTGGTTTATCAACCCATGAAAGATGGGTTGAAGCTGGCGTGGAACGTGAACCATTACACCACTGATGGTTCGCACTGGTGGAACGTTCGGATCGATGCGATCACCGGGGTGGAACTTGAGCGGAACGATTGGGTGGCCCAATGTGCCTTTGATCACGGGGAGGAGCCCCCTCCCGCGTCTCCGAACGATTACAATGTGTTCGGCTGGCCTGTTGAAACCCCAATACACGGACCCCGGACCCTGCGGAACGCACCTTGGACCGATGGTGGTGTCGCATCACCTTATGGCTGGCATGACACGAACGGCGCGGCAGGAGCGGAGTACACGATCACACGTGGGAATAACGTGTATGCGAGCGAGGATGCCGATGCGAACAATGTTGCTGGTGTGAGCCCAAGTGGTGGAGCTACACTCGACTTTGATTTCCCGCTCGACTTGTCGCTCGCGCCCAGTGCTTACTTGAATGCTGCCACCACCAATTTGTTCTATTGGAACAACCTGATGCACGACGTATGGTACCAGTATGGATTCGATGATCCCAGCGGGAATTTCCAGAGCAATAATTACGGTCGTGGTGGTGCGGGCAATGATTTTGTGAACGCGGACGCACAAGATGGCAGCGGTACGAACAATGCCAACTTCGGTACTCCTCCTGATGGAAGCAGCCCCCGCATGCAGATGTACCGATGGACCTATACAACGCCCAACCGGGACAGTGATCTGGACAATGGCATCATTGCGCACGAGTATGGACATGGCATCAGCAATCGCTTGGTTGGCGGCCCATCGAATACGAGCTGCTTGGGGAATGCCGAGCAAATGGGGGAAGGCTGGAGCGACTACTTCGGGTTGATGATGACCCTGAAGGCTGGTGATCTGGGGACCAACGTTCGGGGGATCGGCACCTACGTTCTTGGTCAACCGACTACCGGGCTTGGCATTCGTCCAGCGCCGTACTCAACCAATTTTTCGCAGAACTCGTTCACCTACGCCAATACGAACAGTGGCGTGAGCCAGCCGCACGGGATCGGTTTCGTTTGGTGTACGATGCTATGGGAGATGACCTGGGAATTGATCAATGTCTATGGCCTTGATCCGGATATCTACAATGGCACCGGTGGGAACAACCTGGCGATGCAATTGGTGATCGATGGTTTGAAGTTGACGCCGTGCAATCCAGGTTTCGTGGATGGTCGCGATGCGATCCTGCAAGCGGATGCACTGAACAATGGCGGAGCGAACCAAGCCTACATCTGGGCTGCATTCGCGCGCCGCGGATTGGGAGTGAGCGCCAGCCAGGGCAGCAGCAGCAGCCGGTCCGATCAAGTGGAAGCCTTCAATACGCCTGTGGCGAATGATCTTGGGATCGCTTCAATTTTGGAACCTGTGCCCGGGCTGTTGTTCGAATGCAACAACGCTCCGTTCACCGTGCGCGCTACGGTGCGCAATGATGGCCAACAGACACAAACGGGTTTTCCGGTATCCTATCAATTGGATGGTGGTGCGGTGATCACGGAGACGTTCGCCGGGTCTTTGACCACTGGCCAATCCGCAGTGCATGTGTTCACTACCCCGTTGTCTGTGCTTGGTGTTGGAAACCATACGTTCGTTGTGGCGGTTTCTCTCGCAGGTGATGGCTATTTGCCCAACAATTCCAAGACCGTGGTGCTTACGCTTTCGGCTGCTTCGAACGCTCCGTT